>DASSQB010000227.1:0-4498 GCA_035702725.1 Terriglobales bacterium
ACACCTTGCCCTTCATGTCAGTTTGGGTAAAGGCCTCGGTGGTTTCGAATAGGCGGCGATACTTCTTTTCTGACGCTGCCAACTTCTCTTCTGCCCGCTTGCGGTCGGTGACATCGGTGCTGGCGCAGGTGATGCCAATAATTTCTCCAGCCTCGTCCCGTAAGGGCTGAATGTTGATGTCGTAGACATGCTTCTCGCCACGGTAGACAAAGGGCCATTCCTTACGGGTCCCCACCCCGCTCTCCAACACCGGCCGCTTCAGGGCGGTCAGGCGGCTGCCGTCGGCAACCCCGATGATTTCCTCGTCGGTCTTGCCCAGATACTCCCGCTCGGACCAGGGTGGCTGTGGGTTGTGCACCCACGTGTAGCGCAGTTCTCGATCCTGATTGAAGACAACCACTGGCGAATTCTGCAGCGCCACCCAAAAGCGTTCTTCGGACTGGCGCAGCTTCTGTTCGGCTTGCTGGCCCCGGGCGAGGTCCAGTTGCAGGCGCTGCACGCGCAGGTGGCGTAACCAGGCTGCGGTGATGCTGACCAGGGTCAATATGGACAAAAGTCCGATGGTGATACCGAGAATGAGGGTCTGGCGGAACCCAGCAAAGGCTTCATTGCGGTCCACCTTGCTGACCAACCCCCAGCCAAGTTCAGGGAGAAATCGCGCCGCGGCCAAGACGGGAACTCCCCGGTAGTCCCGGTACGCGCCAAACAGTTCTCGTCTTTCCAGCAGTGCTATTCGTCCTGGGGTGGATTCGGGAGACCGGGGCATAGAATTTTCTGGCTTCCAATGGCGCAGGGGAGAGATGAATACCGGTTTGCCCGATCGCAGCGCAAGTAAAACGGTCTCCGCGGTTCGCGTTGAGCCCCTGAAGGGAAACAAAAGGGACCCGACAGCACCGGGCCGCGTAAGCAGGACGACATAGCCGACAGTATTGGCAACTTCGACGTTAGCGGGTAATTGCTGAACTTGATGAATCGGGGCGACGAATGCGACCTGCGGGTAGTCCGCACGGTCATCGGCTGCGGGAATGGTGATGGCCCTTGCTCCCGACCCGGTTTGTGGGTTGCTTACAACCTCCTTTAGCATCGCGGTACCGAGGGGTGGGGAGGCATCGGATTGGGCGAGGACTTGCCCGCTGTGGTTCAGAACGTAGACGCCCGCATAAGAGTAGGTGCCGGCCATGGAATTAAGTTCATTATGCAGGCGCTGCTGCCACAGTGGCCGACGGATGGGATGAGAACCAGGCCCGCTTCGGGCGGCAATCTCCACAGAGGGAAACGCGGCCAGCAACTGCGCGTCGTCACTTCGTTCCGTGACCCAATTCTTCAGCAGGCGCTGGTTGGCGTCGGTTATGCGGCTTAACCTCTCCTGCCAATACACCAACTGCTTCCCATGCTCATGGCGAAGCGTCAAAGTGGTACCCACGACCACAGCCGCGATGATTACGATCACGCCGAATGAATATCGTCCGCGTGACTCCGACTTCGGCAACGAATCGGGAATTCTGCCTGAAATGTCAGCAGGATCAGTGCGGGAATCGGTTTTTGCTGTTCGGGACATCGGCTATGGTGCGGGGCCGAATCTCAGTGCGATCCCGAACGGAGGGGACTGCTCACTTCGCAACGTCTACTGCACCGAGTTGCCCTAAAAATATGCCCATAAAAGGGGCAACGCTGTGACCACCGTCACAACCCAGGCACTAATTAAGGACCAAAAGTGGAAAAAGATCAAGACGGCCTGGAAAACTACTCCTGAGGTTGGCTGCCTAACGCGGGCGGGTACGGTGCTCAATGCCGGCCGGACCGGCGATGATGATATCTGTAGCCAGTTCCAGAAACAGGCCATGCTCCACGATTCCCGCGCGCCGGCTCAGGCTTTCCGCCAGCCGGGCAAGATCGGCAATGGGGCCGAAATCGCAGTCCACAATCATGTTGCCGGAATCGGTAGCAAACTGCGATTCGTCGGGATTTTTACGGACGGTGACCTTGGCCTGCAGCGATTCCAGGAAGCGCGCCTGGCTGCGCCAGCCGAAGGCCAGCACCTCCACGGGAACCGCGTGACGCGTGCCCAGGCGTGGCGAGAGCTTGCTGTCATCCACAGTAATGACAAAGCGACGGCTGGCCTGGGCGACAATTTTTTCTCGTAGCAGCGCCCCGCCTCCGCCCTTGATCACGTTCAGTTGCGGGTCCACTTCGTCGGCGCCATCTATGGTGAGGTCAATGGCGCGAGGCATCTCCTGGGCGAGCAGGGGAATGCCCAGGCGCTGGGCTTCTTCCCATGTGGCTCGCGATGTCGCAAAGCCCAGGAGGTCGCGCAGGGCGCCCTGGCGCAGCAGCTCGCCGAGGCGCCGCGTGGCGAAAATGGCGGTCGAGCCGGTGCCCAGGCCCACCACCATGCCAGACTCGACGAAGGTGACGGCGTGCTCAGCGGCCTGCTTCTTGTACTCCAGTTGCTGCTGCGCCTCGGAGGTGTATAGTTCAGGCACTTGACACATCTACTACAGCCGGAAAGCCGCGGGCAACTGGCAAGAATTACTTTTGCGGCGGATTTGCCGGTTTTTGCGCTGCACTTTTTTTCGTATCCACCACTACCGCCCCGCTGCCGGCGGTCTTCTTGGTATCCACCCAAACCACGCCCATGCCGCCATTAGGATCGGCTGACTGAATGGTTTCCGTCTGTTGCTTCACGCCATTCAGACCGGTACTGGTGATGTCCAGTACACGCTGAGTAGGACGCAGGCCAGCGTCCGGAGCAGCCTGGCTGCGCTGGTCCACGCTTCGGTTCGTGATCTGCTGGCCATCGGGGCCGGTGCGCGTTACGGTTGTCTCCTGACGGTCGAGGCGCATCCGGCCATCAGGATCGGCGGTGACTCCGTCCATGCTGGTGGAATATTTTTGCACCTGCTTGCGCTGTTCGCCCTCAGAGCTGGTTTCCGTGCTCACGGTCCGTTCACTCAGCGCCATTTTCCCGTCCGCATTCAGCCGGGAAACATTTTCCCGCTTCGTTTCCGTATCTCCGGACTTCTCGATGGTGCCCTGCCGGACTTCATTCACTTGCCAGTTGCCATTGCCATCCTGCAAGGAGACCGACCGGGTGTAGGCGGTGGTGCCGGGCTGCACCTTCCTCTGCACTTCGTGTGCCCGGGTGCTGGGAGCCAGAGCGCCGTCGGGGCCAGGTGAGAGCACGGTTGTGTCGGTAGTACGCTGGTCGGGAGCGTTCTGCACCGTCTTCTCGATTTCCCGCCGCGTCACCTGCAAATTGCCATTGGCGTCAGGGCTGGAAACCGAGCGCGTCACGCTCTCTCCGCCGTCGGGCAGCTCGTGTTTCTCCTCCGTGGTGACGCTGTTGACCACTTTCTCGCCATCAGTGTTGGTCGCGTAATGGCGGGTGATCACTCGCGTGGTGGTGGCGTCCACCTTCACCGTTTCCGTCTCGGTTTGCCCATAAACTTGTGAACCGCCGTTGATGCCTTTCGTTTCCAGAGTCTGCACATCAATTTCCCGGCCGTTCTCTTCCCGGTGAGACTGGGTAACGCGCGTGGGATTAGTAGTTCCGGATTGGTCCTGCAGGCTGGTGTTGGAGTTCCAGGACTGCCCGGAGTCGGATTGCTGGTCCGACGCATCTTGCGCCAGCGCCGGGATGACGAGTAACACGAGGAGCAATGCTATCGCCGTGAAAAGCGCTTTGCGGACCGCTTTCATGGTCCCTCCTGCCCTTAACTACTCAAACTGTGCCACAGAAATAACGCCGGCACAACGTCACTTCGGCGAGGTGAAGGGAGCATGTATAGAATGTGCAAGATATGTCCATTCAAGGGCCCGACGATCTAGCCGGCCTGCAGGCGATTGGCCGGATTGTAGCGCTCACTCTGCAAGTCATGGCGCGAGCAGTTCAGCCGGGTATCACCACTGCGGAGTTGGACCTCATAGCCGCCCGTGAACTTGCCCTTTGGGGGGCAGAGTCCTCGCCCGCGCTGGTCTATGGTTTCCCCGGGGCCAGCTGCATCAGCCTGAATTCACAGGTGGTTCACGGTGTGCCCAACGACCGCACAGCCGTGCAGCCGGGTGACCTGGTTAAGCTCGACCTGACGGCACAAAAGGACGGGTATGTTGCGGATGCGGCGGTTACGGTTGCGGTGCCGCCCGCCAGCTTGACGGCACGCCGGCTTGCCGAGTGCGCACGGAGTGCGTTTGAGAGTGCGCGGTCGGTGGCCCGGGCCGGCAACCGGATTTCTGCCATCGGGCGCGCGGTGGAAAAGGAAGTGCGCGACGCAGGCTTCGAAGTTTTGCGCCAGTGGTGCGGGCATGGAGTCGGACGCACCATCCATGAGGCTCCCGAGGTTCCCAATTTTGAGGACCGCAGAAATCCGACCGTGCTGACGGAAGGCTTGGTCATCACGATTGAGCCCATTATTACGGCGGGCATAGACAAATCTTTTGTGAGTTCCGACAGTTGGACGGTGGTCACCGCCGACCAGGCCCTGTCAGCCCATCACGAGCA
>DASSQB010000228.1:0-3741 GCA_035702725.1 Terriglobales bacterium
TCTCCCGCTGCCATCGCCGCCGGCATTCGCAACACTCGCTGGCCGGGCCGCTTCCAAATCATTCCGGCTCACGGCTCCTGGCCAGAGCTTATCCTCGACGTTGCCCACAATCCCGCCGGGGCCTGGGCCCTGCGTTCCGCACTCTCGCAGAACTATCCGGAGCGAGTCCTCACTTTCGTCTTTGGCGCGATGCGCGACAAGGCCATCGCCGAAATCACCGAAATCCTCTTTCCTCTGGCGGCGCACATTGTGGCCACACGTGCGGAAAATCCGCGAAGCGCAACCCCAGACGAAATCCGAGAGGCTGCTCGCCGCACCGGCGAGGAGGTGCTCACTGCTCCCAACGTGCCCGCCGCACTTACCCAGGCCCGCTCCCTGGCCGGCTCCCAGGGCTTGGTCGTGATCACCGGTTCGATTTACATTGTGGGAGAGGCGATGCGCGAACTCGGGTTTCGCGCCTGAATCTTGGAACCGAACTCCAACCAGCAGCTGGCAGCCGAACCGGTTATGGCGCGGGCGCCTTCGCCCGCAAGGAATCTCCTCAGCCGTCTGCGCTCCTACCTGATTTTCGATCCCCTCATCTGGTGCTACACCATCGTTCTGGCCATCTCGTCGCTGCTCTCGTCGTTCATAGACCGCGACGGCCGCATCCAGCACGCCCACGCCCGCCTCTGGTCGTGGCTGATTCTGAAGACCAGCTTGTCACCGCTAACTGTGCGTGGCCTGGACCGCATTGATACCTCAAAACCTCACCTCTACGCCGTCAACCACGCCTCGGCCATGGACATTCCCGTGCTCTATGTGGGATTGCCCTTCCAGTTCCGCATCGTCGCCAAGAAGGAGCTGTTCCGTTACCCCTTCATGGGCTGGCACCTCAGCCGCTCCGGGCAGGTGCGCATTGATCAGCAGAACCCGGCCAAATCCATCGGCATGCTGAAGTCAGCGGTGAAGACCCTGCAATCTGGCATGCCCCTCGTTATCTTTCCCGAGGGCGGCCGCACCCCCAGCGGGGAGGTAAAGGAATTTCTGGCGGGTGCATTCTTCGTGGCCATCAAGGCGCAGGCGGATATCGTGCCCATGGCCATCGTCGGCAGCTACGAGATGCTCAAGATGAACACCTTTCACATCAAGCCGCGCCCGCTGGAATTGCTGGTGGGCGACCCCATCCCCACCACCGGCCTCACCCTGCGCGACCTGGAAGCGCTCTCTACCCGCGTGAAAACGGCCATCGAAGATCTGTATTACTCCTGCGCTGCAATCCCCGACCCGCGCCACTGAGACCTGCGATGCACACGTGGGGACAGCCGCCCTCGGCTGTCCGGGCGGGTCGTAGACCCGCCCCTGCATGCTAAACTCAACTTTTCAGACCACATCCGCTTCTCTCATGGCCGAGACCATCAAAATCAAGCTGCCCGATGGCAGCGTCAAGGAAGAGCCCAGGGGCTCGACCGCGCTCGACGTGGCCAATCAGATCAGCCCACGCCTGGCTTCCGCCGCCCTGGTCGCCAAGTCAAATGGCGACCTGATTGACCTCACCAAGCCGCTGGAAAAAGACACTGACCTGCGCATCCTCACCGAAAAGGATGCTGATGCCCTCCAGGTTTATCGCCACTCCACCGCCCATTTAATGGCCGCCGCCGTGCTCGAACTCTTTCCCGAAACCAAGCTGGGTCATGGCCCCGCCACCGACACCGGCTTCTTCTATGACTTCTACCGGCCCACTCCCTTCACCCCGGAGGACCTGGAAAAAATCGAGAAGAAGATGCAGGAGATCGTGCAGCGCGACGAGCCTTACGCGCGCGAATGGCTGCCCCATGAGCAGGGCCTGCAGGAGTTTCGCCGCGAAGGCGACTTCATGAAGTGCCACTTCATCGAGCAGTTCACCAAGCCCGATGAAAAAATTTCCATTTACCGAACCGGCAAGTTCACCGACTTCTGCCGTGGTCCGCACCTCCCCTCCACCGGCAAAATCAAGGCTTTCAAATTGCTGAACATCGCCGGCGCCTACTGGCTGGGTGATGAAAAGAATCCCCAGCTGCAACGCATTTACGGCACCGCCTTCTTCAGCAAGAAAGAGCTGGACGATTACCTCAATCAGCTGGAAGAACAAAAGAAACGCGACCACCGTGTGCTGGGCAAACAGCTCGACTTGTTCTCCATTCAGGAACTGGCCGGGCCGGGGCTCATCTTCTGGCATCCCAAGGGCGGCATCATCCGCAAGGCCATGGAAGACTGGATGCGCGACGAGTACCTCCAACGCGGCTACTCGCTGGTGTACACCCCCCACGTGGCCCGCGTGGACTTGTGGAAGACCAGCGGTCACGAAGGCTACTACGCGCAGAACATGTTCACGCCTATGGAGCTTGACGACGCAGACTACCGCATCAAGCCCATGAACTGCCCCTTCCACATCCTGATCTACAAGGACCAGCTGCGCTCTTACCGCGACCTGCCCGTGCGCCTGGGCGAACTGGGTACCGTTTACCGCTACGAGCGCTCGGGCGTGATGCACGGTCTGCTGCGCGTCCGCGGCTTTACCCAGGACGACGCGCATATCTTCTGCACTCCGCAGCAAATCGAGAACGAAGTCTTCGGTTGCCTCGATTTCGCGCTGGAAACGCTGCGCGCTTTCGGCTTCGACCAGTACACCGCCGAACTTTCCACCTGGGATCCTAAGGACCGCAAGAATTTCCTGGGCAGCGACGAGCAGTGGGAGAGCGCCAACCGCTCGCTGGAGAACGCGCTCCAGCGGCGTAACATTCAGTACAAGGTCATTCCCGGCGAGGCTGCTTTTTACGGACCCAAAATTGACGTCAAGTTAGTGGACGCCATCGGCCGGCTCTGGCAGCTCTCCACCATCCAGGTTGACTGGAACCTGCCTGAGCGCTTCGGCCTGGAATACGTGGGCGAGGATGGCCAGCGCCATCCGCCAATCATGGTGCATCGTGCTCTGTTCGGCTCGATCGAGCGCTTCTTTGGCGTGCTGATTGAACATTATGCCGGGGCGTTCCCGGTATGGCTCTCGCCTGTGCAGGCGGTGCTGATTCCCATCAGCGAGCGCCATCACGATTACGCGCAGAAGCTTGCCGGACAGCTCAAGGCCGCCGGTGTGCGCGTGCACGTGGACGCGCGCAACGAAAAGATGAACGCCAAAATCCGCGAGCACACCCTGCAGAAAGTTCCCTTCCTGCTGGTGGTCGGCGACAAAGAAGCCGAGGCCGCCAAAGTCAGCGTCCGCAGCCGCGGCAAAGGCGATGAGGGCCAGGTTCCCACCTCCGACTTTCTCGCCCGTCTCACCCGCCTCATCACCTCCAAATCCGCCACTCTGGATTAATCTCGCCGGCAATAGTCGTGTAGGCACAGCCGCATCGGCCAGCAACAACCGTGTAGGCACAGCCGCCCCCGGCTGTGCGGCCGGGCTGTCCCTACGTATTTCTCTTGTCACAGACAGCCGTCTGCAACTTCGATACAAATTGTCATAGCGAAGGTCAGCTCGGTTCCGCTATGCCCGGCCATTATTATCGCCGCATTCTTCCCCACCTGGAACGGGACTACAAACCTCACTTCATCACGTTCTGCACCCAGAATCGCTGGACTCTCCCCGATTGGGCTCGCTCCATCGTGTTGGACTGCTGCCTTCATGACCGAGATGTCAAGTATGATTTGCATGTTGCCGTGGTCATGCCCGACCATGCTCATCTGATATTGACTCCTCTGATCAACGCAGCGGAGAAGCGGAGC
>DASSQB010000229.1:0-3733 GCA_035702725.1 Terriglobales bacterium
TAACGGTTGACCTCGGCCGCGCTCAGCGGCTCCAGCCTCACCAGGTGCGAAATGCGCTGCCGCAGCTGCAGCAGCGCCGGCGACGCCAGCCGGTCCGCCAGCTCCGGCTGCCCGGTCAGGATGATGTGCAGCAGCTTGGCCCGCGGTGTTTCAAAGTCGGAAAGCAGGCGCACTGTTTCCAGCACGCTCACCTCCAGGTTCTGCGCCTCGTCCACCACCGCGATTACCTTCTTGCCCGCCTGCGCCTCCCGCACCAGCAGTTGCCCGAATTGCTCCTGCAGCCGCACAAAGTCGGTCTCGCCCGTGTCCGTGCCCAGTTCCGACATCAGGTAGCGCATGAACTCTCGGGAATCGCACTGCGTCAGGAAAATAAAGGCGGTGCGCGCCACCCGCGAATACCGTTCCAGCAGGTGAAATAGCAGCGTGGTCTTGCCCATGCCCGGCTTGGCAATCAGCGCCGTAAAGCCGCGCCCCGAGCGGATTCCGTACTCCAGCGTCGCCTGCGCTTCCTGGTAGGTCGGGGTCGCGCACAAGAAGCGCGGATCGGGTGTAACCCCGAACGGTTCCTCCCGCAGGCCGTAGAATTTCAGGTACATGTTTTTTCAGCGGGCAGCGCGCGCGGGCAGTTTCACTTCACCGGCTCAACCTGGGCGGCATCAATATCGAGGGCCACCGAGCGCATTATGAGATCTACAGATACTACCACGCGCGGCCTGCCCCGCCGCCGCAGTAGGATTCCCTGCAGTCCTTCCATGGGCCCACTGGTGATGCGCACCCGCTGCCCCACCTTCAGGTAGGGATGAGGTTCGGCTTCCACTCCCTTGCGCAGCGCGCTGCGAATAATCTCAACCTCGGCTTGCGGCAGTGCCGCCGGCACGCCATTGAAGCCAACCAGGCGCACCACCCCCGGTACCTGCAGCACCCGCAACCGGTCCCTCAGGGCTATGTGCACGAACAGGTATCCTGGAAATAGCGGCAATTGCACTTTGAAACGGCCATTTTTCCACTTCCGCACTGTCTCATAGAGCGGCAGGAAGTGCTCCACGGTGCGTTTTTCCAGCGTGTCCGCGACTACCTTCTCGTGGCGTGAACGCGTGTAAGCGGCGTACCACTGCGTCTGCGTGCCCGTGGCTTCTCGGACCTCGCCCTCGCCCTGCGAAAGGGTGTGCAACTTGATTGGATGCAGGCCCACCGCCGTGCTCATCAACCGTTTCCCTTTTCTTTGCCACTCGCCCCGGTTATTCAGGGCGACTCCTGCATACCACTAAACTACCCGTTTGCGCATCTACCCACAACTGGATGCTTGTCTCCAAACTGACGCGGGCTGGGTACGGCTCTCTGGGCTAAAAGATTTACAGGGGAAGTGAGGTATGACTTGCCCTAGCCAGGATTAATGCTAGAGACTTACGGCTTAGAGAAGAACAACCTTAGGTCCAACATATAATTGCCCGGTTGTTGTCACTGGCATTAAGAGCAGGAGAGCCAATGTCAGGTGTAAGCACTTGTACCACAATCAGTTACGCCCATAACTTAGCATCCGCCACCGCACTATAGTAATGTTGAACCTGCTTACTGTGGTGGTATCCTTTACTGGACGTAGGCTGGCTCAGACGTACTGTTGTTCTCTGTGGTTACCCCCGGGCCGAAAGGGCAATTTCCTTGTAGGCTTTGCAGGGCCGCCGTTACAATTCGCAACAACAGGAGTTGGCTCAGGTGTCGGTGCAAGCGGTCCCACAATCGGAGAAAGCCATCAGCGTGCTGGTGGCCGATGAGAACCGCATGGCCTGCCAACTTCTCACCAGCTCCCTGCAGCGCAACAACAATTTTCGCGTGGTGGGATGCGCCACCAGCATGAGCGAAGTGATGGACCTGCTTCAGCAGGAAGAGGCGCAGGTGACGGTCATCAGCGCTAATTTACAGGATGGCTCGCTGAGCGGCTTCCAGTTGCTGCGCGAACTCCGCGCCACCCATCCCCGCACCCGCACCATTCTGCTGCTGGATTCGTCGGACCGCGACCTGGTGGTTGACGCCTTTCGCGGCGGCGCGCGCGGCATTTTCTGCCGCTCCCAATCGTTCAAGATGCTGTGCAAGTGCATTGTCTGCGTACATCAGGGGCAGATTTGGGCGAACAACGGCGAATTGCAGTTCGTGCTGGAGGCCTTGGGTCAGGTGGCCCCCCTGCATATTGTCAACGCCAAGGGCAAGAGTCTGCTCAGTAAGCGCGAGGAGCAGGTGGTCTCCTGCGTCGCCGAGGGCTTGACCAACCGCGAGATCGCCAAGCAGCTCAACCTCAGCGAGCATACTGTAAAGAATTATTTGTTCCGCATTTTCGACAAGCTGGGCATCTCCGGCCGGGTGGAATTGGTGCTCTACGCCCTCAGCCACCGTGAAGCCGAGGCGGAAAATGCCCCCGCCCCTTCGCCCCCTGGTCCGCGCAAGAATCCCGCCCGCGAGCACGCCGAGGAAAACCGCGGTACCTTGGTGGTCGAATAGGCTAGCTTCGCCGCCCTGTCCTGTTTCGCCGAATCTTTCAAATCACTTACATGCGCTTTGTGAAAGCCGGATAATGCTGGCTGTGCAAATAGTTGTGGACGCCGTACCCCGTGCCGGAAGATGATGTAGGGCTCTGGCCGCAGTAAGCTGCGGGGCGCAGCTCAGCTCACATGCACCAACCCGAACGCCGCAAAAGCCGCCGCTTCCCCTTGAAGCAGCCTGCCTATGTTCGCCCCCTGCAGGGCGAGGACGAAAATGTTTCCGGCGTCACCGAAAATTTGTGCGGTGTCACCCAGAATGTGAGCAAGGATGGAGTGCTGCTGCTGGCGGAAAAAATGCTGCCGGTGGGACTGCGCGGCGAACTGGTCCTGGTGCTGGAATCCCGCCTGGAGCGCAGCATCCGTTTAAGCGGCATCGGTGAAGTGGCGCGCGTGGACGAAATTGTCCCTCAGGGTAAGTACGCCATTGCCTTCCGCTGCGATCAGGCTTTCTCCCTCATGGACTAGAAGGCGGCGATGGTCAGCCCTGAGTGAAACTTGTTAGACTTTGGCGCAATGGCCAAGGTCACCTTCCTGGAATGCACCCGCTGTGGTGAACGTCTCAGCGCAGAGCAGCCGCAGTCTGTATGTCCGCGAGACGGCGGCGTTTTGTTTGCGCGCTATGACCTGGCAGCCATAAAGAAGAACTTCAAGCGCGAATCGCTGGCCGGACGCGCGGCGAACATGTGGCGCTACCACGAAGTGCTGCCGGACGCAGCGCCGGTTTCGCTGGGCGAAGGCTTCACCCCTCTGCTGCGCAGCCGCGAATACTCCAACGTGTACACCAAGGACGAAGGACTGAACCCCACCGGGTCGTTTAAGGCGCGGGGACTCTCGGCGGCTGTGACCATGGCTCGCGCCTATGGCCTGAAAAAGCTGGCTATTCCTTCCGCCGGCAATGCGGCCAGCGCCCTGGCAGCCTACTCCGCTGCCGCCGGTATCGAAGCCCACATCTTCATGCCTAAGGATGTCCCCCGGGCCAACCTCGTGGAGTGCCGCAGCTATGGCGCGCAGGTCACGCTGGTAGATGGACTTATCAGCGATTGTGCGCGGTTGGTTGCGGAGCGCAAGCAGGCCGAGGGGTGGTTCGACGTAACCACGCTAAAAGAGCCCTTTCGCGTGGAAGGCAAAAAGACCATGGGCTACGAGGCGGTGGAGCAACTGGGGTGGAAAGTGCCCGACGGGATCATCTATCCGACTGG
>DASSQB010000230.1:0-10151 GCA_035702725.1 Terriglobales bacterium
CCCTGAAATGGGAATTCCCCGGCGGCAAAATTGAGGAAGGCGAGCAGCCGCGCGACGCTATGCGCCGCGAACTCGACGAAGAGTTGGGCATTGACGCCAAAGTGGGCGAGGAGGTCGCCCGCATCCGCCACAGCTACAAAAGCGGCGGCCAGGTGGAGCTGCGCTTCTTCGTGGTCCATCAGTTCGCCGGCGAAATCGAGAACCGCATCTTCCGCGACGTGCGCTGGGTGGACCGCGCCCACCTGCCGCAATACGACTTCCTGGAAGCCGACCTGGGGCTGGTCAACGACATCGCCGCCGGCAAGATTGTGTGAGGGCTGCCGCCGCTGATTACAAAGTCCGCGGACAGTTACGAAGGAGTCATGCTGAGGCGCTTTAGCCCCGAAGCATCTCGCGTGCACCTACCCCGCATTTTGTGGCGCGGGCGCCCTCGCCCGCGCGACGCCTTCAGCAGGAAGGCGTCATTCTGAGGCGCTTTAGCGCTGAAGAATCTCGCGTGCAGCGCCGCGTATGTTGTGCCCTCCCCCGCGACACGTGGTAAACGAGCAGGACTAAACGCGCTTATACCCGGTCTCGTCGTGACCGGCTGAGAGTAGCCCGCCACTTCAGTGGCGGGTGAAGCGTCAGAATGGATTCAAAGTCCCGGCAGGGACGACTGAAGACATCTTTGTAGCAATTCAAAACCGTTCAGTCGTGCCTCTGGCACTCTCCTGGGATTTCCGCGGCCTCCCCGCCAGTAAACCGGCGGGCTACTCTCACGTCGTCCGTTTCGGGACGCCCCTTTTTGCTCCTGCGAGCCACAACCTGCCAGGACACTCCCTCCCTGCCAACAACGCAGAGCCCCGCCTTGGTATGGCTTTGCACAAAAACCCGCTGTCAGCGCCGTCACCACCGGCCGCAGCCCCGAAGCAGTCCAAGCCAGCGCCGGAAGCGCGCCTTAGTAAAGCCCAGGACGGAAGTTCTGGGTAGTGTTGCACAGAGAAACTCCCAGTCCCGTCAGGGCCGGCACACAGCTCAGTGGAACTGCGTCCACAAATACGCTCCCGTTAGCGCCGTCACCACCGCCGTGGTGCTCCAGGCCGCCACATTGAACCAGCGCGAATTGATGTACTCGCCCATGAGCTCCCGCTTGTTGATGAGCAGAATCATGAACACCAGCACAAACGGCAGCACGGCGCCGTTGATCACCTGGCTCAATATCGAAACCTGCACCAGCGGCAGATTTGGCGTCAGAATCACGCCCGCTCCGGCCACAATCAGCAGCGTATACAGCCAGTAGAAGACCGGCGCTTCGCTGAAACTCTTCCCGACTCCTGACTCGAACCCCAGCCCTTCGCACACCACATAGGCGGTTGATAGCGGCAAAATCGAGGCGGCGAACACCGAGGCATTCAGCAGCCCGGCGGCAAACAGGATGTAGGCGTATTCGCCCACCAGGGGATGCAGCGCCTGGGCCGCATCGGCTGCGTCGCGCACCTGGGTGTGCCCGTGCACGTAAAGGGTCGCGGCGCAGGCCACAATGATGAACCAGGCCACCACGTCGGTCAGGATGCAACCCACCACCACATCAATGCGCGAGGCCGCAAACTGCCGCCGCGTCACTCCCTTTTCCACAATGGAAGACTGCAGGTAGAACTGCATCCAGGGCGCGATGGTCGTCCCCACAATCCCCAGAAACATGTACAGATAGGCGCGCTGGTGGAAGTAACTTATGGCGGGCGGCACAAACGTCGCAACACTGGCCTCCTTCCAGGAGGGCCCAGACATAATTCCAGCGGCGATGTAGCAAACGTAAAAAAAAGACGCGACGATAAAGACTTTTTCTACGCTCTTGTACTGCCCTTTAACTACCAGCAGCCAGACGAATACAGCGGTGAGGGGGACGGAGATGAATCTGGATACCCCAAACAGTTCGAGGCTCATGGCTACTCCGGCAAATTCCCCCACCACGTTGCCGAAGTTGACCACCACCAGCCCCAGCATCATCAGGAAGGTGACGCGCAGGCCAAATTCCTCCCGGATCAGGTCGCTCAGCCCTTTGCCGGTCACCGCTCCCATGCGTGCCGCCATCTCCTGCACTACGATCAGCGCCAGCGTGGTGGGGATGATAGTCCACAGCAGCAAATGGCCGAACTGGGCCCCGGCAGCCGAGTAGGTCCAGATGCCGTTGGGGTCGTTGTCTACGTTCGCCGTTATGAAGCCGGGGCCGAACACCGCCAAAAACAGCAGAATCCGGATCCGCCAGCGCCTCCACCATCTCATCGCTGCCGTCGCAAGTTAAATTTGGGAACACGCGCACTGACGCCCCAGAATAAATGCAGCCTCGCTTTCCCGCCAGCCACTTGCGTGCTATAGGAACAATTTCTTTCACCAAAGAACCCACTCACCACAGAGGACACTGACAGAGAGGACAACTGCTTTGCATCAGTCCCGCAGGGACGGCCTAGTAAAGCCCAGGACGGGAGTCCTGGGAACAGTCACCAGGGAACACCTTGAGCCCCTGAAGGGGCGGCACCGAGGTTCTCCGGCGGCTGAAGCCGGCTCATCTCCTCTGCTCCGTTCGGCAGCCTCTGAAGCCGTGCCCTGATACAAAGGTCCACTGGGGTCTGTTGGCAACTGACCACTGGCAACTGACCACTGCCCTACAGCTTCGCCCTGAGCAGGCTGATCACATCGTCTGACGTAATTACGCCCGTGAGCTTGCCTTCGTCATCCACTACGGGAAGGGTAAGCAGGTTGTATTTGTCGAAGATCTCGGCGACTTCCTTCTCGTTGGCCCCAGCATGGCAGGAAATCAGCGGCTCCATGCTCAGCGGCAGCAAAGGGTCGGCGGGCTGCGCCAGCACCAGCTTGGGCAGCATCACCGCGCCCACCAGGCGGCCCTCCGGGTCGAGCAGGTAGATGGTGCTCACGGTCTCGATCCCGCCTTCGAAGTGCCGCAACGCCTCGATGGCATCATGTACCGTGGCATTGGCGGGCAGCGCCAGGTATTCCGTGGTCATCCGCCCGGCGGCGGTGTTTTCCTTGAACTCCAGCAGTTCGGACACTTCCTGGCGCTCTTCCGGCTCCATCTCGTGCAGGATTTCTTCCGTGGTCTCCCTGGGCAGGTCATTGAGAAGGTCGGCTGCCGCGTCCGGATCCATTTCCTCCACGATGTCCGCCGCCCGGTCCGAATCCAGCGACTCCACAATGGAGGCCTGCAGCTTGGGCTCGACCTCCTCCAGCGCCTCCGCTGCCACCCCTTCATCCAGGGTCTCAAACACCGCCTCGCGCTCATCTGGCGCCAGTTCTTCCACGATGTCGGCAATGTCGGCGGGGTGCAGCCGCGCCAGGCGCTTGTGCGAGATCTTCAGTTTTACCCGGCGCGCCGGGTCGGTCTCGATCAGGTCCACAAACTCCCAGGGAATTTCGCGCGGCGGGATGTTGCGCAGCAGTGCCCGCAGCACAATGCCCGGCACCAGGCCCTTCAGCAGCCGGCGCACCGCCCCCCGCGCCCCGATGTCCACCCCCGCCACGCGCAGCCCCACGTGCTGGTTCACCCGGTCTTCGTGCAGGTCAACATCGTTTACCCGCACCACCTTGCGTCCGTGAACATCAATAATCTGCTGGTCGAGCAGATCGCGCACCAGCAGCAGCAGCCCCTCGTGGCCGGGCTCGGGCAGCCATTCCGCGATCGGCTTGGCCGCTCGAATCCCGCCGTCAATCGAGGCCACGTCGCTGAAAGGCAGCAGCTTAGGCCCGGCTTTGGTCTTAACTACCAGGGCCGCCACTCGCAGCGGGTCCTCCTGCGGCCGCAAAGCTACCTCGCGCACACGCCCGCTGGCCCCAGTCGGATCGTAGACCGGCGCGCCCAGCAGGTCGGTTAGCGCTACATTCGTCATTCGTCCTGAGAATACAAAAGAGATGAGCGCGAATCCAGAAGGGTTTTTTCTGTCTGCTCGCCTCTGCGTCTCTGCCCGTCTGAGGCCGCTTTTGTGACCCGCGCCCTGCCTCGGGCAGGGACCCTCAAAAGGCTACGCGAATCCCGACTTGCGCCGCGAAGGGTATGCCTACCGTTGTGCCCGGACCAAAGAAGTTTCCCAGCGCCCCTGCCGGCACGCGCAACTGATTCAGGCTGGTGATGGGCTGGGTCTGCGTGCAGCTGGCATTCAGGCAGAAAGCGGTGGCATTAGCCAGGTTGTTCACCGGTGTAGGCAGGGCGGCAAGGTCGGTAACGTAGTTGTTGCCCGGGTTGTTGCGGTTGAACAGATTGAAGAATTCAACGAAGGGTGTAACCGACCAGCGCTCGCGAACAATCGGCCGGCTCACCCGCAGATCAACCTGCACATAGGGCGTTCCCCGAAACTGGTCAAGGCCGGTTTGCACTCCGTTGATCACCGCGCGGTTGTTGCCGCTGTCGCCCAACCCATTCACGTCCGCCGGCGTGGTCATGGTAAAAGGACGGGCGCTCTCTGCCTGCGTCAGCGTGGTCAGCGCAAATCCTCCTGGCGCGTAGAACGTGCCCGCCAGCACGAAGCGGTGCCGCGCGTCCTCACCGGACGGCCCATAGTCGCCGGGCGCGAAGGCGTGCAAAGGATTGCACACTCCGTTCACATAGTCGAACAGCTCTCCTATCACGCAGCCCCAGGTCTTGGCGCTGGAGAGCGTGTAGTTGGCGGTGAGGCTGAAGCGACGGGAAACGTTGCCCTGCAGATGCACCATCAGCGCATCGTAGCTGGAGCGATTGTCGCTGCGAAACACGGCCACGTCGGGGACGTTGGCCCGCTGGCTCGCCACTTCCTGCGGGAACAGCGGCGAGAACAACGTATATCCCGCCTGATACTGGTAAAGGCGGTAGCCGTGCACGCCCTGCTCGTGCGTGTAATCGGCGCTCAGTGTCCATTCCTCGCTGAAGGCATGCTCCACGCCGGCGGTGGCATGCAATGCGTAAGGAGTGTGATAGTTGGGGTCAATCACAGCGCCTGCGCCCCCGGCATCGGCTCCGGGAACACAGCCGGCATCTCCGGCGCGCAGGCAAGGCAGCGGCGCCGTGTTTACCGCCTGGAACGCTCCTACCCATCCGTTCTGCGCCAGGTCGTCGTAGAACATGCCCACGCCGGCGCGAACTACCGTGTGGGCATCCTGGCCGAGCGCATATGCGACGCCCAACCGGGGCGCAAAGGCTCGCCGGTAATCATGGGGCGCGCCGCTCACCAGCGGAATGTTCAACGCGCGCAGCGTCAACAGTCCCGGATTCTGCAGCTGGCTTCGTCCAGAAGCGGTAAACAGCCCAAAGGTGGTGTCGTAGCGCAGGCCGTAATTCACCGTCAGATGCGGGCTCACGTGCCAGGAATCTTCGGCGTACACCCCTAACCGCTGCACATTTTGCGCGAAGCTTCCATTGGAGGCCGGCGTGAACCTGCAATCAATTCCCGAGCCATCCGCAGGCGGAGCCGCACATTGCGGACTGAAATAAAACTGCGCCGGGTTCTGCGCATAAAACGCGGGATTGCTGGGATAGCTGATGAGCGTCTCTGCCGTGCCCGAGAGCGCGCCGCTGAGCACCGGTTCGTGAATAAAGTTGATTCCCCACCTGGGCGCATGCCTCCCTGATGCGTGGCTCAGGTCGTAGCGGAACTGGTATTTGTCCTGGTTGCGCGAGACGGGAAACGCGGTGATGGGGGTAACGAACTGGTTGTCGCCAAAGGTCTCAAATCCGGAAATGGTGCGGTAGGTCGAGCTGAAGGGAAAAGCCAAAGCAAAACCAAGCTCCTGGTTGCGCCTCTCCGTATGTTGCAGGGTGCTGGCACCAAAGGTGAAGGAGCCGAGCCAGGACGGACTGAATACGTACTGTTGATTGAGGGCAATGTTCAGGTAATTGGCATGCGAGGTAGCCCCTGTCGAAGGCAGCGTTGCCTGTTGTACCAAGTCGTTTTCCGTCGTGTAGCGGTCCAGCGCCGTGCGCAGGAACCATTGCGAGCGCGCCGATTGTGTCCAGTCCAGCCGCACCATGGGCAACAAGTCGTGGAATGGCACCGGAGCGCTGGTGGGCACGGGAATCGAGTCCACGCTCGGAATCAGCCCTTGTGCGGCCAGCGCAGCCAGGCCGCTGAATTGCGCCCGGCTGGCGGGGCTGTAGGCAATGCTGGCGTTCTCCCGCACGTATTCCAGGGAGGAAAAGAACCAGAGCTTGTCGCGCTTTATCGGGCCCCCGAACGTCGCGATGTAATTCTGCTTGGAAAACGGCTGCTTCGGATCGGGCGAAGGATTGTCCAGGGGAAACCGCGCGTTCAGCCCGGCAGCCCGCTCATAAAACCCGCCTTCCCCGTGCCACTGGTTCGTGCCCCGCTTGGTGGTGATAACCACCGAACCGCCAGTGGTGCGCGAAGTGTCCGCGTCTTCCTGCGCCGTGCCCACGGCAAATTCCTGGATGGCATCGGGAGAGAAATTCTGCAGGAAGCCGCCGATATAGTCGTCGGAATTGTCCACCCCGTCCACCGACAATTCCACGTTCAGTCCGGAGCTGCCGCCAAAGGAAACTGCGGTGATGCGCGCTTTGGTCGGATCGGAGGGCTCCACCGGCTCCGTCCCCGGCGCCAGGTACGCAATGTTGGCGAAGCTGCGATGGGCCAGAGGGAAATTCTCCAGGTCCTGAGAAGTGACCACTCCCTCCAGCATCGCGCTGGAAGTGTTGAGGGGCTGCAGCGTAATGGACGATCCGGCCCCGCGCACTGTTACCGTCTGACGCGGCACAACCGGCTGCAGCACGACTATGATTTCCCGCGTGGCGCTGACCACTACCGTCACATTGGACTGCGCATCGCCGAAGCCGGGCGAGCGCACGCTCACCTCATATTGGCCCGGGTTCAGCTCGCTGACTTGAAATTCGCCTCGGCTATCGGTCTTGGCCTTTCGCTCCTCGCCGGAACCAATCCGATGCATGACGACGGCGGCGGAGGCGACTCGGGCTCCGCTGCCATCTCGTACTACTCCTCGCAGCCTGCCCCAGGGACTCTGCGAGTGAACCAACGGAACGCTGAGAACAAGCATGCCTAGCAGACGGACGGCAACCTTTATTCTCTGCTGGCTGGATGCGTACATACCAAGACTTTGCGACTCAAAAACATACCAGATAATCAGGGGATTGCTCTACACCCCTAACCGTGTGGGGACGGGGCTTCGCCCCGTCCAGGGCGAGCGCAAGCTCGCTGGCGCGGGGCTCCCCTTCGGCTTCGCACGGCTGGCTCTCGCCCCCGTCAGCGGCTTGCATCTCTACCTATTTGTCATGCTATCTCTACCTTTTGTCATCCTGAGGAAGCGCGAGCCGCGCTTGCTTGAGCCTGCCCTGAGCGTAGTCGAAGGGGTTAGTGCGACGAAGGACCTGCTTTCGGATTTCTTTTAGCTTACTGGCTCGGGGTCGGCCACCGCCGCCTGCCGCCGCGGCGGCTGATGCATGCGGTAGAGATGATCCAGGGGCCCGGTTCCCCGCCCCAATGGCTGGGCATGGGTAATGGCAGCGGCGACATAAGCCTTCGCCAGCAACACCGCTTCCGGCAAAGCCCGGTCGTGTGCCAGGTGGCAGGCCAGCGCCGAGGCAAAGGCGCATCCTGTGCCATGGGTGGAGCGGGAGCGTTGCCGGTCCGCTTTAAACACCTGGTTTTCAATACCGCCGTTGGGGTGGGTAAAGCTCAGCAGATCAGTGGCTTTTTCCAGGTGCCCGCCCGTGACCACCACGTTGGCGGCGCCCAGTTCGTGTAGACGCAGGGCCGCCGCCTTCATTTCATCCAGGTTAGTCACGGGTAGTCCAGAAATGGAGCTGGCTTCCTCCAAATTTGGAGTAATCACGGTGGAAAGGGGCAGCAGGCGCTCTCGCAACAGCTTCTCGCCCTTAACCTCCAGCAGGCGGGCGCCGGAACTGGAGCGCAATATCGGGTCCAGCACCACATTGGCCTGCTTGCTGGACTCCAGAAAATCCACCACCGCTGCCACTGCTTCTGCCGCGCCCAGCATGCCGATCTTGACGGCGGCGATTTCCACGTCGCGGCTCAGTTCTTTCAGGGTTTCGCTGACCAGCCGCGCGGGCAGCGCCTCCACCCGGCTCACTCCCTGGGTGGACTGCACGGTCAGGGCGGTGATGCAGGCCACTCCATAGCAGCCATGGGCGGCTATGGTTTTTATGTCCGCCGTAATGCCGGCTCCCGAAGAGGGATCGAAGCCGGCGATGGTCAGCACGACGGGTGGCGTCTGCGGCATACTCGCAATTTAGCGGAAAGGAGCGCCAAGACAAAGGCAGAAAGCAGCCCGAGCACCCTTTCGACGTTTGTAACCCCATGCCAGCGTGTAAGCTGCGTTTTGCTTGATTTTTTGCACTAGGCCGATGGAATACAGAAAAATTTCCCCGCCTTCCCATTTCGGGAAAAACACGCAAACGGCCTCCAGAACCGTAACCCATCGCAGTAATTCATAACCAACCACCGCATTTTCAGCAACTTACGCTAGCCAACCTGAAAGGACTGTGGCTCATCGAACCTCCATCGCCACTAAGTCAAGCATTTCCAGCACGCTGCGCCAACTTCGCCGACCCGAGGGGAAGTAATCGAGCCGGTCTTTGGTAACACTAAGGCAATTTCTAAGGTGAATATAAGGTGTTCAACCTAAAGAACTTGCCTTCAGATTACCAATGCCCGTTTGACACACCCCCAGCCCCCTTCTACCATCACCCTCATCCTGGGGAACCATGGTAGGGAGGGCTGAATTCGAGATGCGAGGTGACTGAATGCGACGAAGCATAATTCCCATTCTGGTGACCCTGTTTTACGTCACCAGCCTGGGAGCGGCGCCAGGACCGAACAACTCCGAGTCCAGAAATACCATAGGGAACCAAGCCAAGCCTGCCATCCGCCGGCCACACTCCCCGACCGCCAAGCGGAAGGCGCACAGGCCCAAGCCCTACCAGGTAGGTATGGCCTCCTGGTACGGCAAGCAGTTCGAAGGGAAACCTACAGCTACGGGTGAACCCTACGACATGCATGAGTTCACCGCTGCCCACATGACTCTGCCCCTGGGCACGTGGGTAAAGGTCACCAACCTGCGCAACGGCAACTGGGTGGTGGTGCGCATCAACGACCGCGGACCGGTGGTCTCCGGGCGCATCATTGACGTTTCCTACGGGGCCGCCCGCATGCTCAACTTCAAAGCGCGAGGCCTGACGCGCGTGCGGCTGGACATTATCCATCCCGATACGCTGGCCTTCTCCGAACCCATGGCGGGCTTGAAGTAAACACGCTAAACTCCTGGGCATGAAGGATGCGCGCGAGCGCCTGATTGTCGCGCTGGATGTTTCCTCGGCTGCTGCCGCGCAGAAGATTGTGGCGGCAGTCGGGGAGTCAGCGCTCCTCTACAAAGTCGGCAAGCAGCTCTTTACCGCCGAAGGCCCCGCCATTGTGCGCGACCTGGTCGCCTCCGGCAGGCGTGTTTTCCTCGATCTGAAGTTTCATGACATCCCCAACACCGTGGCGGCGGCAGTGGCGGAAGCGACCAAGCTGAAAGTCAGCATGTTGACTGTGCACGCCAGCGGCGGCTCGCGCATGTTGAAAGCAGCCACGGAAGCGGCGGCCGCTTCGGCGAGCAAGCCCCTGGTCTTGGGCGTGACTGTGCTGACCAGCTTTCGCGATGCCGATGCGCAGGAAGTGGGCTTCAGCGGGCGCGTGGTGGATAACGTTCTACGCCTGGCGCAACTGGCCCGTGCCAGCGGCTGCGGCGGAATCGTTACTTCGGCGAAAGAAGCGCGCGAGGTACGCCGGGAAATGGGCGCCGGCTTCGCCATCGTGACACCTGGAGTGCGGCCTGCCGGCAGCGAGGTGGGCGACCAGGCGCGTGTGGCCACGCCCGCGGAAGCAATCGCCGCCGGCGCAACTCACATTGTAGTAGGCCGCCCGATTACGGCTGCCGCCAATCCTGCGGCTGCGGCCCAGGCCATTGTCGAGGAGATGTCAGGCGTAACCGTAGCAGCGTGAGAAACCGAATCACACTTGTGGCGCGGGCGCCCTCGCCCGCGACTTCACACCTCTCCGGCCATAGAATGTTGGCATGTTGAGCGTGGCGACTTCCCTGCTGCTGTTGGTCACCCTCGCCGGACCGCCGCAGAAAGCTGTCTCACCCGAGCCGGAGCT
>DASSQB010000231.1:0-11425 GCA_035702725.1 Terriglobales bacterium
GAGCCAAGTCGGCCTCCCAGCGCGATTCCGGCCACTGTTCCGGATACCATGCCGTGCCCAGCAGTATGGGCGGCGGCGCCTGATTCTGCGCCATCGCCGGCGCGAGCGAGAACAGGACTGCTACCAGCAAAACGGTACAGAAATAGAACGAGGTGCGCGGCATGGTTCTCCTCGGGTGACTTGTGGCGGCAGAATTGTATCAACACGCCGGGAGAATGAAGCTACTTAGGCTTGCTTTGGGAAAGATGCTGGTGCCGAAGAAGGGACTCGAACCCCCACACCCTTGCGGGTACATGGACCTGAACCATGCGCGTCTGCCAATTCCGCCACTTCGGCGCGTGACGAACCAAGACAGCCAATACGGCTGTGCTGAGGAAGAACTACGGTAATATTGTTGCAGGCACTCTGCAGGGTGTCAAACGGGCCGGCTGCTCTGGGCCGCACGCAGGCTAATTGGCTAAGCGGGCAGAAAAAATCACGGGAGGCAGCAACATTTCAGGCCCAATCTGCTGTCCAACTTCATGGCGGGAGAGTGTAAACCTCCAGGCCACCCGCTTCCGGCATCATAGAATGGTTATGAAGGGCACGAGGAATTGATGACCCCACCCACCTCACCTCCGGCAAAAATGGCGCCCGAAGTGGTCATGCGGTTGCGCACCCTGGCTCACGATTTAAGCAATTCTATAGAGACGGTCATGCAGGCCTCTTATCTGCTGGCCCAGGCCAAGCTCGACGACAGCAACAAGAAGTGGGTGGAGCTGATTGACAACGCCACCCGCGACGCGGCCCGCATCAACCGCGAGATTCGCGAAATTCTGCGCTCACAAAGCTGACCCGGCACTACTCAGGCCGCCTCCCGGAGCGGAGGTTCGGCGGTGGCGCGCAGAAAATCCTGCGCCGCACGGTAGCCTTCCAGCGTTCCCACATCCATGTAGTGCTCGCCTGCGTGCGTGGCGCGCACCACATTGCCGGCAGAAATGTAGGCGTTCAACAGGTCGCCGAGATAAGTATCTTCTCGGTGGCGCGCTTCCCACAGCAGCTTCAGCGCATGGAAGGCATTCCCGGTGGCCGTAACCGCGCCCCAGATCCATTGCGAGTGAGCATCGGCTTTTTTGACTTCGACACGCTGCACATAATTCAGCTGGTCGCAAACCACCGCATCAAATGCCGCCGGCTCCATTACCGGAAACAGCACCAGGTTCACGGCGGCTTCCGGATGGGCGTCGAGGGCGCTGCGATAGGCATTTTCCGGGAACCAAATGGTGTCAGGCAGCCCGATAAGCACCTGCTCGTGGTGCCGGGCAAAAGGCTCGGCGCGAAAAAGCGCATCGCACAATCCCAGGGGTTGCTGCTGCACTACATAGAAGATCTGGGCTGCATACTCGCGCTCGGCAAAATACTTGATGATGTCGGTCTTGTCGGGGGAAATTACCATGCAGATCTGGCCGGCGCCGGCGGCGATCATGCGTTCCACCAGGTACTCGGCTACTGCTTTGGGCCGCTCCACGCCATCCACCGAGCGCGAGCCGACCGGTAAAAGCTCCTTGGAACAGCCCAAAGGCTGAATACGCTGCCCCGCGCCAGCCGCGGGAATGATGCCCATCATGAAGCCACCTCCATGGAATCCCGAGAGTTGCGGGCGGCGGCCGCCTCTTCCAGGAAGTTAAGCAACTGCCGCGCGCGGTGCTCCCCGGTGTGCTCTTCAAGCGTGCGCTGGCGCGCCCGCCCGGCCATGCGCGCAAGTTCAGCGTCATCGCGATTGAGTGCGGCGATTACATCGGTTTCGTTGCCCACCACCACGATCTCCTCCGGACCAAAAAACTCGTGCAGGCCCTGCCACCAGTCAGAAAGAATAGGGGTGCCGCAAGCGGCGGCTTCAAAGAAACGCCCTGAGGGACAGTAGCCAGCGCGCGCCATGCCGTCGCGAGTAATGTTCAGAGTGGCGCGCGAGGAGGAATAGAGCGCCGGGTGATCGGCGGGCGCAACATGGTCGAAACGCTCCACGTTGAGCGGCCAAGTCCAATCCCAGGGATAGAGCGAACCGGCGAGCAGGAAGCGCTCAACCGGCAACTGTCGCGCCGGTTCCAGGAACAACCGCTCCAGTTTGTGTTGGCGGTCGGGGGAGTGCGTCCCCATGTAGCTTAGCCGGCACTGATATTCCTGCCGGGGCGGCACTCGCGCGTACACCTCCGGGTCTACGCATCCGTAGAGGGGCCGTGCACGCCTCGCGCCCCAGGCGTCCTCCAGCTCGCGCAAAATTTCTCCGCCAGTGAAAGAAAGATAGAGGTCGTAGACGGGAATTTGCCGCGCCGTCAGATAGTCCAAGCCACCAGCCTGAAGTTTTTCCAAAGTAATCGGTGTATCCAGGTCATAAAAAACATGCAGTGGACCGGGCAGGCCCAGCAGTTCCTCACCGATGCGCGCGCCCTCGGGGCAATAGCTCCCAACGACGACAACGTCGGATTCGGCAGCGTCGGCGAGGGCGCGGGCGCGCACCGCCAGCCATTCCGGATAGAGCACCAGCTCGCAGTAGTCACAGGAGGTGAAATCACGCCGCCAGTAGTAGTACTCCACATCCTTTTCGTAGAAAACGCACCGATGGCCCAGACGATGCAGGCCGCGCAGCAACGCGCGGTAGGGCGTAGCGTGTCCATTGCCCCAGGAGGATGAGAGGGTGAGGCCGAAAATAGTAAGCTTCACTGTTTCACCAGCGGACCGAATTACCGCTTAACTGAGATGTGAGCAGGATGCGCTCTGTTGCCGCCAGCGAGCGGGGATCGCGGCGGCCCCGGAAAGACAGAGTGATGTTTCCCGGGAAATCGTGAGAGCATCAAAACAGCATTAATAGGAACGTTGCTTGTAACGTCTGCGTGCTGCGAGTAGAGCCCAGACACGACAAGCTGCGTCTTTATCAGTGGCCATGCCCCACAGCACTGAACCCACGTATCTCTACCTGACCACCGTAGGCCGGCGCACCAGCCTACCGCGAGAAATTGAGATCTGGTTCACGCGCACAAACGGGTGTTACTACGTGATCGCTGAGTACCCCACCAGTCATTGGGTGCAGAACCTCACGACCAATGCTCGAGTCACGGTCCGGTTGGGCGAAAATCGCTTTGCTGCCACCGCTCGCATCGTCACTCCAGATGCTGAGCCCGAACTGCACAGCGCTGTGCAGCAGCTATCGAATGAGAAATATGGCTGGGGCAACGGCGTGGTGGTGGAGTTGAAGCCGGAGGGTAGGCGCCACACAAAGGAAACGTAATGAGTTACGTCTCTACTGAGTCCGAGACGTTGCGGCAATCACTCAGCGCATCTGATTGGTGGTGCGGAATCGCATGAAGAGCAAAACTCCAACCGGGTGCGCGCCATAGATGGGATTCAAAAACTCCGGCTTGCCATAGAAGGTCACCTGACCTCCGAGCGCAGTGGAAACGTGCCGCAACCATGGGACTTCGCGATCGTAGCCTGCGGTGTAAGCTTGAACCCTTCCCAGGAACTTTTCCGGCGCATTCGAGGACCCGGAGGCCCCGCCCAGGAGCAGGTCGCTGGTGCGGTCTACATTTTCTACTCTTCCCCAGATATTGTTCCGATCAAGGAAATGCAGAGTTGATTCCGCCAGGTACCCGTTGAATACCTGATGCCCGTTCAGGTCGCTGTTGCGGCCCCAGAGTAGTGTCGTGGCCCAGTTGCCGCGCGGCATCGGGCGGTTATACATGACCGAGGCTGTCATGCGGCGCACATCCTCGCCAGGATGGATTGCCTCGGGGCTGGTGAGATGAGCGAGCGAATACTGCATGCTCCAGTTGTGTGCCGGACTGACGGTCAGGCGCGTGGACCAGGAATCAATTTTGCCGGCATCCAGGTCCCATCGGTCCTCATCGGGCTCGCGACCGTGGAAACCCGAGGCTTCGAAACGAACCATGCGGTAAGCCAGGCCCATGGTGACCACGTCGTCGGCGATGTGGGTGGAATCTTCCAGGTGGTGCCCCAAAGGAGCCACGGGATTCTCCGCCGCGGAGGCGCGATGCGGATAGGCGGCCGGTCCCATGGCGGGGTCGCCCACCGGCGCGCCATAGAACGAAAGCAGCGTATGCTCGCTGAGCTTGAGATCGTAAAATGCCGACAGTTCCATAAACAGATCGTGCGGGTGCTGGCCGTCCACAATGGGCCGGCCAAACGCGGTCTCCCCCTGCTGAAACAACTCCGGATAACGTCGCTCGCTAACAGTCGCCGGCTCCAGGCTGATCATGGTACGCAACGTCAACTGGCCGGGACCGAGGTCGCGCTGCACCATGGGCATGAACCAGTTGGTGGAGAAGAACTTGTCCGTACCGCGTGGGCCGCTCTGCTGCAATTCATTGATGAAGGCTTCGCCATGAAACATCACCTGCCACTTCCCTGCCGTAGTCATCAGCATGGGAACAGGCGTGGAGGCCGGTTCCAGGCTGGTACCGGAGTCGGTGTGCTGGAGAACGGCGGTGATCAGAGGGTCTGTGCCCGGTTTGGCGTGGGTCATGTGTTTCATGGAGCAGTGCTGCTGGTTCTGCTCAGTGCTTTGCTGCGTGGCAGGCATTTGCTGGCCAGCGCACACCGCGGCGGGCGCGCCCCAACCGGCTTGAGCAAGGGCGCAAAGCAACAACAGAACAAAATTGGACCAGCATGCTCGCAAGTAGACCTCCAGCGCCGCGCGGACAACACTTCAGCACACTGTTTCGTTTGGTACCAGGAGATGAATGGGAGGCTAGATGCGCAAAACAGAAAATAATAGTGGTGGGCTGGGAGTGAGTGCGGTTGTGTCAATCGTCGAGCTTTGCACCGCCTGCATCGGCGGTCTCAAAGCAGATGCTGGCGCCGGAAAAGCGAACGAATTTTCCAGCATAGGCCGCACCAGCGCGGGCTGATGATGGACACTTACGCAGCAGGAATGCGGGCCGCTGGCGGGAACGCGCTCATGCTGGCATTGTCCGTGATGCGACGGCGCCAGCGACATAGCCGGGGCTCGCGGGCAGTTGGCAACCACCACAAGATCAAGAGCTAGCAGCAGCCACAGCGCCTTGGTGACCGTCCCGCGCATGCTCTAACCAAGGTAGCGCGGCTCCAGAAAAAACGCCAGTGCTGCGGCCGCTCAGATTTCGATAATCATCTGCTGCAAGCGGGTGGGGTATTTGTTGATGATCTCTCCGCCGGTTTTTGTCACCACGACAGTATCGGAGTGGCGGAAACCGCCAAAATTAGGGTCGTAAACCCCAGGCTCGCAACTGAAGGTCATGCCCGATTTGAGCACGGTCTTGTCGCCCTCCGCGATCCAGGGCGACTCATGCGCTTCCAGCCCAATGCCGTGGCCGCAGCGGTGACGAATGAATGAAGTAAAACCGGCGTTGCGAATCTGGTCCAGCCCCAGCTTGTCAACTTCCTCGGCGATGGCGCCTTCCTTCATGGCTGAGGCGGCGGCATCGTGGGCCGCCAGCATCGTGTCGTAGAGGCGCTTGGCGTAGTCGCTGGGCTTGCCCACGCAGAAGGAGCGTTCGCATTCCACGTTGTAGCCGCCGACTTGCGCCCCGAAGCTCAGGATGAGCGGGTCACCGCGCTTGAGAACGTCCTTGCTGGGCACGGCGTGCGGAAATGCGGAGCGACGTCCAAACGGCACCAGACCGCCAAAGGGCGCGTCAATGCCTACGCCCACCACGTCGTGCAACTCGCGCGACATTTTGTCGGCCACCGCATCGGCGCTGGCCTTCAGAATCTGGTCTTCGGTCACCGCTCCATGGTGGGCAACAAAGTCGCGCCCAGCCTGCACGGTGAAATCGGCAAAAACCATGGCCCGCCGCATGATGCGCAGCTCATCCTCATCCTTCACCCAGCGCAGGTGCTCCACAATGTCATCGGCAGTTACGAAACTGGCGTTGGGGGCGCCCTGGCACAACTGGTTGAGCCGGCCCTGGGTGGGCTCTTCGATCCCGATGCGCGCGCGGTCGAAACCGCGGCGGGCGATGCGCTCGGCTATCCACCGTACCCGGTTCACCGGCCCCGGGAAGTCAAAGTACGATTCGTAGTCCTTCACCCACCACAGTTTGACCTGGTCCGCCTCCAATTCCGGGATAAACAGCGCCGGTTCGCCGGTTTTGGGGATGAAGGCCGCCAGCGGGCGTTCGGTAGAGAGATGAAAGTACCCCGTGGTGTAAATGACGTTGATGGCGTGCATCAGCAGCAGGGCGTCAAGCCCGCGCTTGTCCAGTTCCGTCTGCACCAGCGCGATTTTGCGGCGATACCAGTCCGGCTCCAGGCGGTCGTGTTGCGGCGGTGGCGCGGCGGCTGAAACTCTGAGCACGCGTGTTCGCCCAAACAAGCGAGAGCTGGCGGTCACCAGCACGGACCCTGCCATAGTGCGCAAAAAATCGCGCCTCACCCAACCACCGCGGTTGTCGTCTGCCATCAACCCTCCACACCTGACTGTATTAAAGAAGAAACCGGGATTATACCGAGGGTGGACGGCCATTGAAATCTGGCCGATGTGCAGGGATTGAGGTCAGAAGAAAAAAGGACCCCACGGGGGTATACCCACGAGGTCCTTCAGGTTGACAGCTGGCGCCCGAACTACTTGCTGGCTTTGGCCTGCATGTTGGCCTGAGTAACGGCAGCGATGAAGGGCTGCGCGTCTTTCGGCACCTTTGTCTTGCCCGTCAACACCTCATTGGCCGGCACGTTGTGGCCGTAAACTTCGCGCATGGCATCCTCGTCCGGTTCGATCACAGCACCCTCCAGGTCTACGCCGGCAAACACGCCCTTGCTGCGCGAGTAAGTCAGAATCGGCGCGTTCATCTTCCAGTCCACGCCGGCGGAGGCATGGCGGCCCACCGGACCCGCGGAGGCGGAAGCCGAACCGCCAATCTGGAAGCGGTTCTTCAGCAGTTGGTCCATGCCCTGCTGGTTCATGATCATCATCACCAGGTCAACACCTTCGACTCCAATCTGCGCTCCCCAGCTCCCGCCGCCAATAGTGAAGAACTCGGGCGCGCTCCAGCCATCGGGCGTGCGGCAAATGGCCAAGCCCTTGCCATGCTTGGCGCCGAACACAAACCCGCCCTTCAGCATATGCGGCACCACGGCCACACACTTGGCCTTGTCGAAGACTTCGTTGGGAATGCCTTTGTCAGGCGTGGCCATAATCTGATGCAGCACCTGGCCCGCTTTCTGCATGCGGTCGCTGGGCGTATCGGCAAACGCCGCACCAGCCAGCAACACAATTACTGCGAACCCTATCAGCTTTTTCATAAATCCCCTTTTTGCCGGGCTTCTCCCCGAGCTCTTCCTGCCCCGCGCTTGCTTAGAAGCAGGAGCCCGCATTTAAGTTAGCCACGCCGATATATCTGAGTTGCGGCTCCCGCCTGCAGCAGCACGGCTTCCAGGCCTATCTCTGGAGGGCGCACAACAACAGATGCAGGCTCATCATCAAAGGCAGACAGGAGAAGCTATGCGACGCCACTTCGGTTTTATTGCCTGTGTGCTGCTGTTTTCCCTGACTTTGTGGGGACAGCAAATCCGCCAGCTGACAGTGAGCCCGGCGCTGCCAGGAGCCAGCGGCACGATGGGTGTTTCTCACGACACCAGCGGCACCGTCTACATAAATATCCAGGCCAAGCACCTGGCCATGCCTGAACAGCTGCATCCCGCCAGGACGGCTTACGTGGTGTGGGTTCAGCCACCGGGTCAGCCGCCGAAGAATCACGGGGTGCTGCAGGTAAACGACAAGCTGGAAGCGACCTATTTCACCACTGTGCACATCAATAATTTCGGCGTATTTGTCACAGCTGAGAACAATTCCAAAGTGACGCGACCAACTGGCGAGCACCTGCTCAGCGCTCATAACTGACCGCGTTCGTCGGGAGCCAAGGGTAGAATGTAGGCCTAGGGACGGGACGGCCGACCCTGCTTGAGCCACTCCAGAAACATCTGCTCCTCGGAGCGGCCGGCGCTGCGCAACACATGGCGGAGGGTGTTGCCGCTCACATAATGGCAAACCTCTTCGGCCACGTTCTTGACGTGGTCGCCGGCCCGCTCCAGCGCCTGCGCCATGAGCAGCACCTGAATGCTCTCCCGGCAAGGCTCGGCTTCGGGATTCTCAATGTGGCGCACAAAAGCCAGGTTGCGCAAACGGTCAAGCTCTCCATCGCTGCGCAGTACATTGATGGCGCGGTTCAGATCGCGCCCGGCGAACGCCTGGTAAGCGTCCGCCAGCATCTTCTCCAGAACCGACGCCATGCGGATAAGGTCCTGCACATCGCGGCTTTCCAGACGCGATCCTACGGCGCGTCCGGCCGAGGCGACGCTGGCCACCAAGTCCCCAATGCGCTCCAGATCAGTCATGCACTTCATGCAGGCCAGCAATTCGCGGCGCTCCGGTTCGCTGGCTCCTGCCAGGCCGGCGCTTAGCCGCTGATCGAGCTCGCGGTCCAGACGGTCCAGCTCCCGCTCGCATTCGTCTACTTTGCCGTAGAGCGCGGGCGCAGCCGAGCCCAGGGCATCGGCAACATGCGCCGCCGCCTCCTTCGCCAGCTGGCAGGCACGCAGAGTGAGGCCAACCAGGTAAGCATGCTCGGCTGAGGAACCTTGGGGTCCAACTTCGGCGGGCAGCGCCATGACAACTCCTCGATGCTGCATTGGTGGAGAACTGCAGCGAGCATAGCGCGCGAATGTTAAAGCAGAATTACAATAGGGTGAATTTGCTGTAAAAGGCCCTGCCCCAGCTTCGCCCCGTTGGGCACCTTCCTCTCCGGGTGCAACAGGACCACCTCGCCGCTCGTAAGATAGAAGCCCGTCGTCAGCACCTCGGAAAAGAATGTAACCACTTGTTTTGGAGGGAAATTAACTACCCCTGGTATTTGTTTTCCGAGCAGATATTCCTTGCTGTACAAGTCTTTGGTCTGGGCGCTCGAGCGCTTTATTCCCAGGTCGCCAAAGTCAATTTTCAGCTTGTAAGTTGGCTTGCGGGCGTCGGAAAGTCTTCAACCTCAATGATGGTTCCGGCGCGCAGCTCGACTTTCTCGAAATCCTTCCAGGTGATCTGTTCCATGGTTCCTCTCGAATAACGGCTGCTGCAATTTGATCCCGCGATTGTATACATTGAAATGCGAGGCTTAACTGACCATGTCGCACAGCGGTATCGTCCCCCGCATTTCCCCTGCAGCGATCCAGGAGGCCCGGCATCGCATTCGTGCGGAGTTTCTCGATTCGCCGCAGCTCGAAAATCACGAGCTCTCCCAGGCCGTGGGGGCCCGTCTACTTTGCAAGGACGAGACCAGAAATGCGGTCGGCTCGTTTAAGGGACGTGGCACTGACTCCTTTATCGGTTCTTTGACGCCAGAGGTGAAATCCCTGGTGACGGCTTCGGCAGGCAACTTCGGGCTGGCGCTGGCCTACGCGGCAAAACGCCGCGGTTTTGCCGTTACCGTGTATGCTGCCGAGACCGCCAGTCCCGTAAAACTCGACCACATCCGCTCGGCAGGCGCAAAGCTGAAGCTGGCAGGGCGAGACTTCGATGAAGCCAAGCACCACGCCCGTGCCGCCGCAGAAAAAATGCAGGCGATATTTGTTGAGGACGGGCGCGAGCCTGCCATTACCGCCGGCGCCGGGACCATAGGAATGGAGCTCACAGATTCCGCGGACAAGATTGACACCATAGTGGTGCCCCTGGGCAACGGAGCCCTGCTGGCCGGCATTGGCTGCTGGCTGCGCTCCCACTCTCCGCGGACGCGCATCATCGGAGTCTGCGCCGAGGGCGCGCCCGCCATGGCGCTTTCCTGGCGCTCCCACATCCCGCTTAACACGAGCGCTGTTGACACCATCGCCGACGGCATCGCAGTGCGCGTGCCGGTTCCGGAGGCGCTACGCGACCTGGAGGACGTAGTTGATGACATTGTCCTGGTCAGCGACGATGCCATTAAGCAAGCCTTGAGGCTTGTGCACCGGCACTTAAGCGTCATCGCCGAGCCGGCCGGTGTAGCTGGTGTGGCCGCTCTGCTCAATCATTCCTCATTGGCGCGCGGCCTGGTGTGTACTCCAATCACAGGTGGCAACGTAGCGAAGGACCAACTGCACCAGTGGCTGGCTGAAACTCAATAATTTCGTTTTCACGATCGGCTCAATCGCCGATGTCCTCATTCCACAAATCAGGATGGGCGACGATAAACTGACGCATCAGCGCGGTGCACTCCGGGTCATCCAGCACGCTGAGCGCGACTCCGGAAGAGCGAAACAGGTCCTCTGCACCGCGGAAATTTTTATTCTCCCCGATGATGACCCTTGGAATCTTGAACAGCAGGGTGGTACCGGTACACATCACGCACGGGCTCAGGGTGCTGACCAGGGTCAGGCGCTGCCAGTCGCGGCGGCGTCCAGCATTGCGGATGCACACCACTTCCGCGTGAGCGGTAGGGTCGCCACTCTGCACCCGCAGGTTGTGCCCGCGAGCGACTATGCGCCCTTGCGAATCGGCCAGTACTGAGCCGATGGGAAGGCCGCCTTCCGCCAAGCCCGCTTTGGCCTCCGCCAATGCTTCCTGCAGCAATTCATCATCACGCATCGGCCCGCTCCTCCTACCTATCTAGATTAAATCAGCAAATGAAAACCACAGAGGAGACGAAGGACACAGAGGATTCATTGTTTATCAATTTTTCTATTTACTTACCTCGGCGTCCTCGGCGGTTTTCATTTGGTTATTGGTTTGCACAACGATCCGGGCCACGCGCTAGAATTTCGCTATGGAACTCACGCTGAAAGGCAAAACTGCGCTGGTCACCGGCGCCAGCGGCGGTCTGGGCACGCACGTCACTCGCGCGCTGCTGGAAGCCGGCGCTAAGGTGGCCGGACTGGCGCCGCATATCCGTCAGTCCGATTTCGATCACCCTTCCTTCCTTGCGCTGCCGGCGCAGATCTCCAATGCAGAATCCGCCAGGGCTGTGGTGGACGCAGCCGTCGCCCGACTGGGCAAGCTGGACATTCTGGCACACCTAGTAGGTGGATTCGCCGGCGGCAAACGCCTGGACGAGACCGATGACGCCACTTGGCAGCGCATGTTCGACCTTAACCTGACCAGCGCATTCTACGCACTGCGGGCAGTGATTCCTCACATGCGCCGCGCCAAAGCCGGCAGGATCATTGCGATCGGCAGCCGCGCCGCTGTGGATCCGGGCCCGACCATCGCTGCCTACAACGCTTCCAAGGCAGCTCTGGTTTCCCTGATTCGCACCGTTGCCCTGGAAAACAAAGACGCGGGCATCACCGCCAATGTGATTCTGCCCGGAACCATGGATACGCCCGCCAACCGGCAATCCGATCCTCACGCCGACTTTTCGACATGGGTGCAGCCCGCCACCATAGCCAACCTGATTGTGTGGCTCGCCAGCGACCAGGCTAAGGACGTGAC
>DASSQB010000232.1:0-2967 GCA_035702725.1 Terriglobales bacterium
CCCAAGCTCTATCTTGCGCTCGGCATCAGCGGCGCCATTCAGCACATTGTAGGCATGAAAGGCTCGCGCACCATCGTGGCCGTCAACAAGGATGCCGAGGCCCCCATCTTCGAAATTGCCGATTACGCCGCCGTCGGCAACCTGTTCGAAATCGTTCCCCCGCTGATTGAGGAAGTGAAGAAGGCAAAAACGGGAAGCTAAACCCCAAGGTTTCAAAGTTTCGCAGGTTTCAAGGTTTCCATGGGCGTAGAATCTTCTTGAGCCCTCGCCTGTGTACAGCCAGTCGGTGAGCTTTTTATATGTCGCACTCGTATCGGCAGCTGCTTGTATGGCAGAAAGCGCGGTCTTTGGCTGTTACGGTTTACCAGGCAACGGAAACGTTTCCAAAATCGGAGATATATGGCCTGACGAGCCAGCTTCGTCGAGCAGGTGTTTCAGTCGTATCCAATATTGCCGAAGGGCAAGGGCGACTAACCAAGGCCGAGTTCCGCCAGTTCCTAGGCCAATCGCGCGGGTCGCTGCTGGAACTCGAGACTCAGTTGGACATCGCGTTCGAACTTGGCTACCTCAATCCTGCTTATCATGAATTATTGCTGCACCGAGCTTATGAGGTTCTGGGCCTGTTAAACCGCCTGCTGTCCTCGCTTCGGATCCCTGTGCCCGCGGGCGAAACCCTGAAACCTGTGAAATTGAAACCTGCGAAACTTTGAAACCTGCGACGCCTTGAAACTCCAAACTAATGCTGATCTTCCGCAAACCTCTCCCCAACGTTGACCGACCCCAGATGGAGGCCGACGTGGTTATCGTCGGTGGCGGGCCTGCGGGCATGGCCTGCGCCCTGCGGCTTTCGCAGCTGATTGACGCGCACAATGCGAGCCATCCGGATTCCCAGCTCAGCAAAGAAAACATTTATGTGCTGGAGAAGGCGCGCGAAATCGGCCAGCATTGCCTCTCCGGCGCTCTGCTCGATCCGCGCTCCATGCGCGAACTGTTGCCCGGCTTTGAAAAAGAAGCGCCAATTGAGGGCGAGGTCAGCAAGGAGGCGGTGTATTTCCTCAGACAGAGCGGGCACTTCAAGCTGCCTATCACGCCGCCGCCGCTACGTGATCACGGCAACTACGTGATTTCGCTCAACCGCTTTGTGAAGTGGCTGGGCGGAAAGGTGGAGGAGACTGGCATCACCGTGTTCACCGGTTTTGCCGGCTCGGAACTGCTGATAGAGGGCGACCGCGTAATCGGTGTGCGCACCGACGACAAGGGCGTGGACAAGCAGAACCAGCCCAAATCCAATTTCGAGCCCGGTTACGACCTGAAATCCAAGGTGGTGGTCCTGGCCGAGGGCACGCGTGGCTCGCTTACCAAGCAGCTCATCGGGCGCTTTCAATTGGATCGCGACCGCAATCCCCAGACTTATGGCCAGGGCGTGAAGGAGTTGTGGGAAGTGCCGGTCGGCCGCGTGGCGCCCGGGCAGGTGATCTACACCATGGGCTGGCCGCTGACCTCGAAAGAATACGGCGGCGCCTGGATTTACGGCGGTAAGGACAACATTGTTTCGCTCGGCTTCGTCACCGGGCTCGACTATCCCGACCCGCGGCTTGATCCTCAGCGCGTGTTGCAGGAATTCAAGAGTCATCCCCTGGTCCGCAAACTGCTCGATGGCGGCAAGATGATCCGCTATGGGGCCAAATCTTTGCCTTACGGCGGCTGGTGGGCCATTCCGCCGGTAAGCGGCAATGGCTGGATGATCCTGGGCGATTCCGCTGGTTTTCTAAATTCACAACGGCTGAAGGGCATTCACCTGGCTATCAAGAGTGGCATGCTGGCGGCCGAGACTGCCTTCGAGTGCTTGCAGAAGAACGACTTCTCTGCCGCTGCTACTTCCGCTTATCAGAAGCGCGTGGAGAACAGCTGGATCAAAACCGAGCTTTGGAAGGTGCGCAACTTCCACCAGGGATTCGAGCACGGCTTCTGGCATGGCATGGTCCACGCCGGGCTGCAGCAGTTCACCGGCGGGCGCGGCTTGCATGCCCGCTATAGCGCTACTGCCGGCCATTCGCGCATGAAGAAATTGGCACAGTTGCCTGAGAATGGCGGCGCCGAAGCTCACCTGCTCAACAATGCCAAAGGCGACGGCAAACTCACCTTCGACAAGCTCACCGACCTCTACCACTCCGGCACTAAGCACGAAGAGGACCAGCCCGCGCACTTGGTCATCCATGACACCCAGATCTGCAATCTGCGCTGCGTGCAGGAGTTCGGCAATCCCTGCCAGCATTTCTGCCCGGCGAATGTCTACGAAATGGTGGAAGCGACTGACGTGCCTTCGGGCAAGCGCATCAGCCTGAATCCCTCCAACTGCGTGCACTGCAAGACCTGCGACATCATGGATCCGTACCAGATTATCACCTGGGTGCCGCCCGAAGGCGGCGGCGGGCCCAACTACGACGGAATGTAAAACCACAAAATCCACCACAGAGACACAAAGGTACAGAGAAAAGCGCTTTCAATATGTTTTCTTCAAACGGAGATCCCGCCTGGGCTTTGTTCATGGTGAGTAGAACAACCGGTCTCGGAGAGACCGGCTGAGAGTAGCCCGCCAGTTCACTGGCGGGAAAAGGCGGATGATGAAGCGTAGTCCCGCTAGGGACGGCTGAAATAAGAAACGTAACTCAGAGGCTAAAGCCTGTATCCTCGGCGTCTCGGCGGTGCATTGATTTCCTTATACCGGAAGCATTCCGCCAAGTGGTCATTCACCATGCCCACGGCCTGCATGAAGGCATAGCAGATGGTGGAGCCCACGAAGCGCAGCCCGCGCTTCTTCAGTTCCTTGCTCAGGCGGTCGGACTCCGGGGTGCGCGCCGGCACCTGTTTGATTGAGGCGAGCGCCTGGTTCCGCGTCGGCGGGGCAAACTGCCAGATGAATCGGTCAAAGCTGCCGAACTCTTTCTGGATCTCCTTCACCGCGCG
>DASSQB010000233.1:0-11786 GCA_035702725.1 Terriglobales bacterium
CGTGTTCCCGCCGCCGGAGCAGAAGCAGATCCGCACCCAGCTGGCGGCCACGGTGCGCGCTGTAATCAGCCAGCGCCTGGTGCGCCGCGCCGATTCTGAAGGCCGCGTGCCCGCGGTCGAGGTCATGATTGCCACCGCCTACGTGCGCGAGTGCATCTTGCTGCCGGAAAAGACGCGCATGATCCGGGAAGCGATTGCCGCCGGCACATCGCAGTACGGCATGCAAACCTTTGACCAGTCGCTGTGGGATTTGTGCCAGCAGAACCTGATTACCTACGAAACCGCCCTGGAGAATGCCTCCAATGCCGACGACTTCAAGCTGCGGGCGCAGGGCATTTCCTCAACCAGCGACATTGCCCGCAATGAAATGCAGGCGGCGGGATTCTCGAAGTTTTAGCCGTAACCCCGTGCACAATGGGCGCGCCGCGAGGCGCGCCTTTTTTATTCGTGTGAGCGGAAACGCACATGCCGCCGGGCCTTGGTCCGCTGACCGTCAATCGGTGTATGGGTCTCTTAGATAGCCTTCGACGGCGAAATCCCCTCCAAAGCGGTGCAGGCTGAAAGAGCGGATATAGGCGGCTTCGCTCATACGGCGAAAGCCCGGCCCGGCCGCAAAAGGCACGGAACCGGCGCCGGCCAGGATTTTCGGCGCGTAGTAGAGAAAGACTTTGTCCACGATGCCGGCGGCAAGCGCCGCCCAGTTGACCATGGCGCCGCCCTCAATAAGCAGGCTTGTGATCTCCAGTTGGCCGAGGCAGGCGACAATCTCATCCATGCCAGGACGGCCGTCGCCGGCTCCCAAACCAACCTGCTTAACGCGCGCGCCATGCTCCTCTAACTGACGGCGCTTTTTCTCCTCTGCAAAGGAGCAGATGACCAGCACGTCGTCCTTCACAGTTTTGACCACTCGCGACTCCAGGGGCAGGCGCAGGCGGGAATCCAAAATGACGCGCAGCAAGGGACGGCGCCGGGGCAGGCCGCTGCGGTCGGTGAGCAGCGGGTCGTCGGCAATGACGGTACCCACGCCGACCAGGATGGCATCGTGCTGATGGCGCAGCTGGTGAACGTGGGCGCGCGCCGCCTCGCTGGTGATCCAGCCGCCGCTCACCCCTCCGGCCCCCAGCGCGGTCGGATTGGAGGATTCGCCCGGTGGAGGCGCGATTTTTCCATCCAGCGTCATGGCTGCCTTGAGCGTTACCAGAGGCGTCTTGTGGCGAATGAACCTGGCAAATGATTCATTGAGCTTGCGGGCTTCGTCGGCGCCCGGCCCTAACTCGACCTCGATTCCTGCCGCTCGCAGGCGCGCAAATCCCTGGCCCGCGACCAGAGGGTTGGGGTCGGGAATGGACGCAACCACGCGGCGCACCCCGGCGGCAATCAGCGCGTCGGAGCAAGGGCCGGTGCGGCCCTGGTGGCAGCAGGGCTCGAGGTTCAAGTAAAGCGTGGCGCCGCGGGCGCGCGCACCCGCCTGCTCCAGGGCAAGAATTTCGGCATGTTTCAGGCCCTCATAGGTGTGGCTGCCGAATCCGACAATCTGGCCCTCGTTGACCAACACGGCGCCAACGCACGGATTGGGCGAAGCCAGGCCGATGCCCTGCCGCGCCAATTCCAGAGCCTTTTGCATGTAACGTTCGTCAGCGTCGTTGGCCATCCAGAACCTTTTTCACCGCAGAGACACAGAGGCACGGAGAAAAGTATTTAACGATTGATGATTTTCGATTGACGATTGCAACTACTTTAGAGGCTGGCGCAGTTCATTCGTCAATCGTAATTCTCCAATCGTCAATTTCCTCTGTGTCTCTGTGGTGAAATTAGACTTACTCGAACAGCGAATCCACAAAGGCCTGGGGATCGAAAGGCAGCAGGTCACCAGCCTTTTCGCCCACGCCCACGTAGCGCACGGGCAGCCCAAGTTCGCGGGTAATGGCCACCACAACGCCGCCCTTGGCCGTGCCATCCAGCTTGGTCAGCACAATGCCGGTAACGCCCGAAGATTGGGTAAACAGCCGTGCCTGTTGCAGTCCGTTCTGGCCGGTAGTGGCGTCCATGATGAGCAGAGTTTCATGAGGCGCGCCGGGGATGATGCGCTGCGCCGTGCGCCGCATTTTTTCCAGCTCGGCCATCAGGTTGACCTTGGTGTGCAGACGTCCGGCCGTATCCACGATGACGTAGTCGGTCTGCCGCGCCTTAGCCGCCTGCAGCGCGTCGAAAAGAACGGCCGCGGGATCGCCGCCAGGCTTAGTCTTGATCACTTCCGTCCCCGTGCGCGTCCCCCAGATTTCCAGTTGCTCAATGGCTGCCGCGCGGAATGTATCGGCGGCGCACAACAGCACCGACTTGCCGTCAGCGTGCAGAACATTTGCGAGTTTGCCGATGGTGGTGGTCTTGCCTGTGCCGTTCACCCCCACCACGAGGATGACCTCGGGCTCGCCTTCCACCTTCTGCGCTGGCCGAACGTCACCCTGATTGAGAATGGCGAGCAGCTCTTCCTTGAGCAGGCGCTTGAGTTCGGCCACATCCTTGATCTGCTTCCGGTCAGCCTTCTCACGCAGCTTATTCAGCACCTCGTGGGTGGTGGTCGTGCCCAGGTCGGCGCCGATGAGCGTGGCTTCCAGGTCGTCCAGGGTGGAGCGGTCAATTTCCTTGTGGAAGGAGACTACGTCTTCCAACCGCTCGCTCAGGTTCTCGCGAGTGCGGGTGACCGCCTGCTTCATGCGGTCGAGGAAGCTGGGTTCTACGGTGCCGAACAGGGTCTGAATCATGAACGGTGTGCCCGCCAGAAAGCTGCAACAGAAACGGAGCTAAACCATCATTATAGCCAACACCGGCGGCGGAGCCTGAGCCGCGGCTTGGTCGGCGATTTGACAGGGTTGAAACACCCGGCTATGTTGGCCGCCTGGCACAGGCAGGTTGGGCTGCCTTCCACCTGGAGTCTGCCATGAAGACGCTTGTGGTATGGGCCATTCTGTTTGGGCTGCTCCTCGCTGCTCCTCTCCTCCACGCCGCCGAGCATGGCAACGACATGGTGCGCGTCGGCAAATCAATTGATGTCGGCCCGGACGAGGCGGTGGGCGACGCCGTTTGTGTGGGCTGTTCCATTCGCATAGCGGGCCGCGCCAGCGGCGACCTGGTGGCCGTCGGTGGCAGCGTGCAGGTGGATGGCACGGTGCAAGGTGACACGGTTGTAGTAGGGGGGAACCTGCGGCTGGGACCGGGCGCGGTGATTCATGGCGATGTGAGCCTGGTAGGAGGCAAACTGCAGCGTGATCCCAGCGCCCAGATTGGGGGAGAAGTATCGAATCCTTCCCTGCCGGGCGGCGCCGGAGGACTGGCGCTTATTTTGCTGGCGCCACTGATCTTCCTGCTGGTAGTAGGAGTGGTCCTTTGCGTCCTTTGTGTTGCGGTGCTGGGTGAGCGCCGCATTGAAACCATCGTGCAGGCGCTGCGTCAGCATACCGGGCTTGGCCTTCTAGCTGGCCTGGGGGTGATTGTAAGTTTCGTGGTACTGGTGGGGGTATTCCATTGGGCGGGACCGCTGGCCCCGCTTGTCTTTATCGCGCTATCACTGGGCATGGTGGCACTGGCGATTGTTGGCTACGCCGGGGTGAGCGCCTGGATTGGCCACAGCCTCGCGCCTAGCGCCGGCCTGATGGGAGCAGTGATCGCGGGAGCGGTGCTGGTGGGCGTGCTGCAGGCCATTCCGCTTCTGGGGGCTTTCGCCATCACGATTTTCGGGTTGCTGGCGCTGGGCGGAGCCGCTCTGAGCGGGATGGGAACTAACCCGGAGTGGCTTTCGCAGCGGATTTCCAACCGTCCGGCGCCGCCGGCGAGCGCCGCTGGAGTTCGCTAAACACCCCAAGTTCCCGGACCGGGTTCCGGCCCGAAACCTTTCGCATACAATGAACCTATGTTCACGGGATTGATAGAAGAAGTTGGGCGGGTGGAGACAATCAAGGAAGACGGTGGGAAGCGCCGTCTGACTATTTCCGCCTTGCGCCTGCCGAGCGAAATCAAGATTGGCGACAGCATTTCCGTGAGCGGCACCTGCCTTACTGCCGTAGAGGTCCACCCCCAGTCGTTCGCCGCCGACCTGGCCGCGGAAACCTGGGCACGCACTTCCTTCTCACGCATTCGCCAGGGCGCGCTGGTCAACCTGGAGCTGCCCATGCGAGCCGATGGCCGCTTCGGCGGACACCTGGTGCAGGGCCACGTGGACGGCACCGGAAAATTCCTGGGCCTGGAACCTATTCCCGGCGGCAACGATTTCTGGCTGCGCCTGGAAATTTCCCCGGACCTGGAGCGCTACGTGGTTCACAAGGGTTCGCTTTCCGTGGAGGGTATCAGCCTGACCGTGGCCAAGCTGGAAGGCAACACGGTGACCATTGCGATCATTCCGCACACCATCGAAATGACCAACCTGAAATCTTTGCGGCCGGGTGATCCCGTCAACCTGGAAGTAGACCTGGTGGCCAAGTACGTGGAGAAAATGGTGCGCGGGGAAGAAGCCAGCACCGAGCTAACCGTCGAGCGCCTGATGGCCGAAGGGTTCTGAAGCAAGAGTCGCTGAGAGCTCAGGTTTGCTCTCGCCACTCCTTGCCTTCCCCGCTTGGCGGCGGTTCCAGCCGCAGCTCATCCAATTCCAGAAACTCTTTCACGATGGGCTCCTGCGAGCGCACCATCTCAGCCGTGGTGCCGAAAAAGATCACTCTGGCCTCATGCAGGAAGACCACCCGGTCGGCCAACTTCTTGGCCAGGCGCATGTCGTGAGTGACGACCACGCTGGTGAGCTTGAGCTGGAATTTCAGCTTCTTGATCAGGTCGCCCAGAAGCTGCGCCATCAGCGGGTCCACCATGGTGGTGGGTTCGTCATAGAGAATGCATTCCGGCTGCGCCGCCAGAGCGCGAGCGATGGCCACCGAACGCTTCATGCCCGTAGAGAGTTCCGAGGGAAGGATGTCGCGCATGGGCTTCACGCCCACCATGTCCAACAGCCCGTCCACAATCTGGTAAATCTGCTCTTCGTTCAGGTCGCCGCGCTCGCGCAGAGGAAAGGCCACGTTCTCGCCCACGGTGAGCGAATCGAACAGGGCTCCGTTCTGAAACACCATGGTAACCTTTTTGCGAATGCGCTCCAGCTCTTCTTCTGGGTAATCCGTAATGTCCTCAAAGGCAACAATTACGCGGCCGGAATCGGGCTTAAGAAATCCCATGATGTTATGCAGCGACACTGACTTGCCCACACCGCTGCGCCCCAGGACGCAGACCGTTTCACCCGGCAGCACGTCGAAACTCACATCGTCCAGCACGCGATTGGAGCCGAACGCCTTGAAGACGTGCTTGAACTCTATGTACGGCTTGCGCTCAGGTGGCACTCGTTGCTCTGTGCGAGATGGCTCTGCCTCGAGGTCGCGGCCATCGGCGGGCGCGGTGGTAAGAATCGAGCTCATGCTTTCGGTTGCAGGCGTTGGCGCGCCCGCTCCCACTCTTCTTGGGTATTTAAATTGTCAAACATTGCCGGGGAGAAGGCAAAACGCGCCAATTCATCCTCCTCGATGATACGAACCGTGGTCTGGGAGTAGAGAGTGTCAATTTTGTTTCGTCCCGCGGCCAGTGCCTGCTCTGCCAGCGCTGCAAATTCGCGCCGGTACACGGCGCACAATGGCTGCAGTCCGCCCCCCGCCCGCGGCACCGCCACAACCGCGCCGGAAGAATGGGCTTCGCTCAGTAAATGTTGCAGGAATCTCTTCTCCAGGAAGGGCAAATCCACTGCCAGGATCAGGTTGAAGTCGCTGCCCGTGGAAGCCAGGGCGGCGTGAATTCCGCCCAGGGGCCCTCTGTTCGGGTATTTGTCTTCCACCACGGGGGCAAATTTCCCAAATTTTTCCTGGGCTCCCACAATGCGAACGTCTTGCGTCACTGCGCGCGCCAACTCCAGCGTCCGTTGCAGCAGAGTCTGGCCGGCCAGTTCAAGCAGGGCTTTGTCGGCTCCCATGCGCGAACTCTTGCCTCCGGCCAGCACAAACGCAGTCAGACCAGCCACGAACAGAGCTTACCATCGGACAGGCAGCTAAGACGCAAGTTGTGTCGTTACAATTCTTTACACTTCCGCAGGTCCTATGCCTTTGGTGCAATTTTTGTCATTGAGGGGCAGGCACTCAGCATCTAAACTGTTATCAGAAACCCGCATTATCAGATGAGGAGTAATTCTATGAAGCCGAAGGTGGGACTCTATCTGTGTGCCTTGTTGCTGGCAGGGTCATTGGGCCTGACAATAGGCTGCACGCGGGCTCCTAATGACGCCCAGGTTGCCGGTAACGCGCAGAGCAAGATCTATGCCGACCCCAACGTGCAGAGCCGGCAGATCACGGTGCAGTCGGCCAACGGCGTGGTTACCTTGACCGGCTACGCCAACAGCGACGCCGAGCGTGCCACCGCGGCTGCCGATGCCGCCCAGGTGGAGGGCGTCAAAACCGTAGTAAACAATCTCGAAGTTTCTGCTCCGGCCCAAGCCGCTGCACCCGCGCCTGCGGTCGAACCGGCTGCCCAACAGGAAGAACCTACACCGGCACCGGCTCCGGAACGCCGGCGTGCCACCCGGCATCGTGAGCGCCGGGCGCCCGCCGAGAGCGAAGCCGCTTCCAACACCATGGCCATGAACTCGGCTCCGGCATCAACTACTCCGGCGGAACCTACCCCACCTCCGCCTCCGCCACCGCCCAAGCCGGTGGTTGTGCCGGCCGGCACCAACATCGCCATTCGCCTTATTGATCCCATTGACAGCGAGAAGAACCAGACGGGCCAGAGTTTCCGCGCTACCCTCGATTCGCCGCTGGCTGACGAAAATGGCAACGTCGTGATTCCTGCCGGCTTCGACGTGACCGGGCGCCTGGATGAGGTCAAGAGCGCGGGCCGTTTTGCCGGGCAGTCGGACATTGTGATGTCACTAACGCAACTTTCAGTGCATGGCAGGTCCTATAGCCTGCAAACCAACCAGTACAGCCGTAAAGCCAGCTCTCGCGGCAAGGCTACGGCCGCCAAAGTCGGCGGCGGCGCTGCCGTAGGCGCTATCCTGGGCGGCCTGCTGGGTGGCGGCAAAGGCGCCGCCATCGGCGCCACAGTAGGCGCTGGCGCGGGTACTGGTGTTTCCGCGGCCACCAAGGGCCAGCAGATTGTGCTGCCTTCGGAAACCGTGCTCAACTTCCAATTGCAGGCCCCGCTTTCGGTCATTCCCAGCAGCGGGGGACCGAATGCCGGCCGGCAACAGCTGAATTAGCCTGATTCGTAAGGGGAGGTGACAGTTCGCTGTCCCTCCCTTTTTTGTGTGCAGAAAAGGCGGGTGTTCCCGGTAAGTTACTAAAGTTCTCTGGCGGCCACCTCACTTCCTCCCATAACATTCCAATGTCCAGGCTCCCCAACAACCTTCATGAGTTCCCTGCTGGATAAGTTGCCGACCATCCTGGTGTTGTGCGTCTTGCTGGGCATCTTCGTGTCCCTGCGCAAGCACGCTCCCTCGCGTACGGTGCGGCTGTGGATCGTGGGCTGGGCGCTGATTCTGGCGCATTTCATCGCCCAGGCTTTCGAAGCGGCTCCTGGCTGGAGAGGACAACTGTGGGGCGTGGTGGACTTAGCCGGGCTGGAGCTGTCAGGAACAGTTTTCGTGGCCTCCACCTGGAAGACGGTATTTGAGAACCGGCGCTACCTGGGCGCTTTCTTTCTGCTGATGACGCCGGCCGTGCTGCTGCACGCGGTGCTGGCGGGGATTCCTCTGGACGTGCGCTGGCTTTACATTTTCACTCTGCTCGTCATCTTTTTCGGCTCGACAGCCTTTCTGGTCAGCGTGCGCCGGCCGCTGCCGCGTTTTGGGCAAGGCATCGCCATTTTCCTGCTGGCCATCGGTTGCTGGTCGCTCCATGATGCCTGGCGGCGCAACTATGACACCGGAACGCTCGCCGTTCTTGCCCTCGGCTTCATGTTTGCGGGCGTGAACTTCTACCGCATCTACCAGCGCCGCTCCCCCGGTGTGACCAGTACCGCGCTGGGTTTCCTGTTCTGGGGAGCAGTTTTTCCGGTGGGCGCTCTTACCGACCACTTTCTGCCGCACGTAGCCATCAACCCCGAAATCTGGAACGTGCCTAAGTATTTTGTCGCCTTCGGCATGATTCTGACCCTGCTGGAGGACAAGTCGCTGTCGCTGCTGGCGGTGAATGCCCGCGAGCAACAGGCCAACCGGCAACTGCAGTTCTTCTCTCAGATTACCTCGCGCCTGCTTACCGGCGCCGATCCGCGGCTGATGTGCGCCGAGGTCGCGCGCGTGATTACCCAGTTCAGCAATTTCCGGCGGGTCGCCATCAACTGGGAAAGCGACGAAGGCAAGCTGGAGGTTGCCGGCGAGAGTGGACTCACTCCGGAAGCCAGCCGCGAACTGCACGAGAAGGTACAACATTGGACCGCCAATGACATCGCCGAGGCCTGCTCCCTGGGGCGGTCTATCGGATCCAGTTCGGTTCTGGTGAAGTATTGCGATTTGGCGAAATTCAACCCGGTGCGCAGCGTGGAGCAGTTCGACCCCAACCCGGTTTGGGAGAACGGGGACGAAGTTTTCATCCCCTTGCGCTCTTCCACTGGCCGCTGCCTGGGTTGCATCTCCCTGGACGATCCCCGGGACGTAAACCGGGTGACGCCTGATGAGATGTCGAAGATCGAGCTGCTGGCTGCCGATCTTTCGGCTTCGTTCGAGAACGCCGTGCTACAACGGCAGCTGGTCCGCTCGGAAAAGCTGGCGGCGATCGGCAAGCTGGTGTCGGGCGTGGCTCACGAATTGAACAATCCCCTGACCTCAATTTCCGGTTTCTCGGAGCTGCTGCTGGAAGAGGTGCAGCAGGAAGGCGCCCGCAGCAAGCTGGAGAAAATAAGCCAGGAGAGCCGGCGCATGCAGCGCATTATTGACAACCTGCTGCGCTTCGCGCGGGGCAAGGCGATCCATCAGGCGCCGCTGGACCTGCAGGCGGTACTGCGGGAAGCGCTGGCGCTATTGGAATACAAGCTGCGCAGTGAGCGCATTGAAGTGCGCACCAGCATTGACCCGGCCCTGCCCCGGATTGTGGGCGATGAGGGGCAGATGAAGCAGGTTTTTGTGAACCTGCTGGGCAATGCCATGGATGCCATGGACGGGACTTGCGAACGGCGAATCAGCGTCGAGATGTTCGCCCGGCACAGTCACGTGGTGATCCGATTTGCCGACACCGGCAAAGGCTTCGGCGACCTGAACCGGGCGTTTGACCCCTTCTATACCACCAAGCCGGTGGGCAAGGGGCCAGGGCTGGGGCTGAGCATCTGTTACGGGCTGATCAAAGAGCACGGCGGCGAAATTCGGGCGGAAAACCTGCAGCCGGGCGCGGTGGTGATAATTGAACTTCCGCGCGCGCAATCGCGGCCACTTGTAGTTTCCGCGACCGCCAGCTCGTAACTTCGCTCTGCAATCAGCCACGCCTGGCCTGCCGTGGACCTCTGGACAGCACTTCGTTTCTGCCTCCCAACAATGCTACGATTCTTACTCCGGTGCCCGAGCTCACCGCGCTTATTCACACCCACAACGACGAATTGCGCCTGGGGCGGGCGCTGGAATCGCTGCGTCCGTGCGACGAGCTATTGATTTTTGATCACGGTTCGCAAGACGGCACTGAAATTGTGGCTCGCGAGTATGGGGCGCAGGTGCTGGGAGCCGCTGGCGCAGACCTGAGTCGGGCAAAGCACGATTGGATCCTCTGCTTGCTGCCCACCGAAGCCCTCAGTGAGGGCCTGGAGGCTTCCCTGTTCGAGTGGAAGCTGACAGAGCACGCTGCCAGCCACGCCTTTAGCGTGGCGGTGCGTGAGCAGGCCGGGGACCAATGGCTGTCACTTTCACCGACCACTCGCTTGCTCAATCGCCAGGCACGTCGCTGGACGGGTCCGCTTCCCTCCGACAATCCCCAGGCCCAGCTCTTGGCTGGGGATCTGCTGCGCTTCCGCCAGCCGTAACCGGGCCTTAAACACAAGGTCCTTCGACTCGCGCTCGGGATGACAGTGAAGAGCTGCCGATGGCGTGTCAAAGGCTCAGGATGAGGGATCAAGAGTACACGACGACAGGTAAACAACCCAGGATGGCATGGAGATAAGGAGCCGGCAAAAGCTGTCAAGGGGAGAGAGAGCAGGAAACGGGCGCAAGTTGTTCGCAAGATTGAACAAACAGCCAGAGGTGGAAGTCACGGAATAGTCATTGAATTTGCTATCCTGAAAATAGAGAGCAGAAGCAGGGGATGCGCCGAGAGGGCGTGTCCCCTTTTTGTTTTTTTGCCGGCACGCAAACGGGGCGCCCCGCGGCGAGGACCGGCGACCGAGATTTTGGACCCGCGGGACCGACAGGGAGCGAGAAGAGTATGGGGAAGATGGGCCGCCGGACAGGGCGGCTGATTTGCTGGCTGCTGATGATGGCGGCCATGAGCGCGCGCGGCAGCACGCCGGCGATGACGACGATCAACGACGTGCTGTACCGGGCGGACGGGAGCCCGGCGCGGGGCACGCTGCTGATCTCCTGGCCGGCATTCACCACGGCAGATAGCAAGCCAGTGGCGGCGGGAAGCAAGGATGTGGCGCTGGGAGCGAACGGCGAAGTGCAGATGGAGCTGGCGCCCAACGCGGGAGCGGATCCGGCGGGAACTTACTACAAGGTGGTGCTGAAACTGGAGGATGGCACAACCAGCACAGAGTACTGGGTGGTGCCGGCAAGCTCGCCGGCTCACATTTCGGCGATTCGCAGCCGGCTGGCGCCCACTTCGGTAGCGGTGCAGTCGGTGACGCGGGAGTATGTGGACAGCGCGCTGGCAGGGAAAGCCAACGACACTGCCGTGGTGCACCGCGAAGGGGCGGAGGTGATCAACGGGCTGAAGCAGTTCGCGGTGGCGCCGAGCGTGCCAGCCCCGCAAGCAAACGGCGATGTAGTGAACAAGGGATACGTGGACGCGGCAGTGGTGGCGGTGGGCGACGGCTCCTACGTGAAGAAGAATGGGGATACGATGACAGGGCCGCTGACGCTGGCGGCCGATCCCAATTCGCCAATGCAGGCCAGCACGCGGCATTACGTGGATTCGACGGCGGCGAGCCTGGTGCCAGCAACCGCGCTGAGCACGACGCCGTCCGCAGGACTGGTGCCGCAGGCGGGAGCTGGCGCAGTGCTGGACCTGGGATGGCTGGGAAGTTCGGCGGGGAGCGGCGACAAGTTGCTGGGCAAGACGGGTGGCAGCAGCGGGTCGGCTTCATGGTGGGCGCTGCCCACGACCGGCAGCAACGGGTGCTCGGGAAGCGGCGACAAACTGTTGTACAACTCAACCACCCATGCGCTGACTTGCGGGACGGACCAGACGGGAGGAGGAGGGGTGAGCTGGCCGTTTTTGCCACCAAATGACAATCTTTCGGATATAGGCGACCTGACCCACCGGTTGCGCACGCTGTATGTGGGAACTTCGATCAGCACACCAAAGATCACAGGCATCAGCGATGCGGATGTGGTGAGCAATTTGAATTCCGACATGCTGGATGGGAAGCATGCCAGCGACTTCCTGACGACACTTCCGGCGTTGACGGCGGGGTCGCTGGGGGGAGTGAAAGGCACAGGCAGCTCGCTGCTGTGCAGCGGCAGCGACAAGATGATTGGCTTCGCGGCCGACGGCAGCATGCAGTGCGGGTCCGATCAGAGCGGGACGACGGCTTGGCCGCTGCTGCCGCCGAACGACAACCTATCCGACATTGGC
>DASSQB010000234.1:0-5388 GCA_035702725.1 Terriglobales bacterium
TGTCTTGGAGCCTAGTGAAGGGCAAAACCGCAGTTGTCAAAGATTTGTAAAAAGAATGCCAAATGAGCGTGACATCTTCTATCTACCTTTCCCACAACCTTTAAGCCGTGTCCCAGCAGCGCACCTGGAGAGAGACAGCACGGGATTTAACGTAACGTCGCAGGCAGGGAACGGTCTGATTCGCAAGGGAGTCAAGAATGAGAGTCAGGAACCGCGGAAGTATCCCCGTTGTTGAGTTTCTCTTATGGCGCGGCTTGCCGTGGCTGCTGCTCCTGGCGCTGCCGCCAACCAGCGCGCTGGGCAGGCACACAGCCGATGACCAAAGCACTCCTGCCGTCACTGTGCGCATGAACGCCGCCAATAAGTTCGACCCTGAAAAAGTGACCATCAAGGCAGGAGAGGCTGTGCGCTGGGTCAACGAAAACGCCGGGCCCAGCCACACCGTGACTACTGATCCGTCCATGGTGCAAAACGAAAATGACGTCGAGAGTCCCGACGGCGCCAAGCCTTTCAGCTCGGGAGTAATAAAACCCGGCAAGTTCTACCAGCACACTTTCGACGTGCCGGGCACTTATCGCTACGCCTGCGCTCCCCACGAAGGTTCAAAAATGTTGGGAGTAGTCGTGGTCACGAAATGATGGGGTTGATCCGATGTCGGCAACACGGGCCGCAAGTCAGGGAGGACAGAACCAGGTGAATAGCTCCAGGTTTTCGAGACGTAGATATTGGGTGCGAGCAGCAGCCACGGGAACAATCCTGCTAGTCACGACCATAGCATTCGGGCAGACTACCGCTACGCCCCACCGGCAGGACATGACGGCAGATGGCAGTACACAAATTGCTGCCGCCCTAGGCATTCATTTCGTCCAGGGTTCCAGCGACACAGTCCTCATAGAGCGCGACGGTAAAATGTACCTGGTAGACCTCGCCAAACGCAGCATCCAGGAACTCTCCGAAGCCGCCAGGGAAAAGAAGCCGGCGCTCCGCGGAGTGGCCTATTCGACCTCACAGCCAAAACCCCAGCCGGTTGCAGACGAGCAGGCGCCGACTAAGAAAACGGAGCAGAAAAAGCACGGCCAGGCTTACCACCCCGGCGATGATTCTCTTTTCAACCTGCCCACCGGTCGCCGGCTGGACCGCCACGGCTTGGTGGTGGACTTCAGTCACCGTTTCCCTTACGAAGCCGCATTTACCGGCACCTCTCGGGGCGCAACTCTCCTGGGCCTGGATGATTTCTCCATCTCGTCGTTCGGATTCCGCTACGGCGTTACGCGTAATTTTTCAGTCAGCGCCTATCGCTCTCCCAGCATTTCCGGCCGCGTCATTGAATTGGGAGCGACTTACCACTTCCTCAGCGAACAAGACCACCAGCCGTTCAATGCCGCGCTGCGATTTTCCGTGGACGGCCAGAACAATTTCGAGCGTAACTTCACCACCAATTTCGAGCTTCTGCTTTCGCGCAGCATTACCCGCCGGGCGCAAATTTACCTCGTGCCCATGGGCTCGCTGCACAACCGGCCGCTGCTCAGCGAGGCTTCCATCGTTAACGCGCCTCCTGAACTGCCCTGCAGCCTGCCCTTGGCCACCGGCAGCAATCCCGCGCTCAACATTCGTCCCTGTGCCGATACTTTCTCCCTGGGGGCGGGGATTAGCGTAGACGTGCGGCCCACTGTGGCCTTAATCGCGGAAGTAATTCCGACCCTGCTCAACGCGGAGGATCTGGGCATCCATCGTCCGCCGTTTGCCTTTGGCATCCAGAAAAAAATCTGGCGGCACGCGTTTACCTTCGGCTTCTCGACCGGTCCGGGAACCACCACTTCGCAGCGCATCTCAACTCGCGCTTCCTTACTGGGGCAGCCCGGAGCCGATGTTCCCAGCGGCATGTTTGTGGGCTTCAACTTGAATCGCCAGCTCCATTGAGGTGACAGGCGTGCACTCCATGCGCCGAGCCAGTTACCGGCTTCTGCGGAAGGTGCGGGCCGTGCTGCCGGCACCTTCGGCCCCGCCTGCAGGCGCGAGCCCTTTTCGCGCGCGCCTGCTGCGTTGGACTCGAACCACGCTCGTGCCCAAATCGAAAGTGTGGGTCCAGGTGGAGCATGGCCTGGCCGAGACCCTATGGATGCGGTTGCACCTGCCCGACGAGACCTTCCTGTGGCGTGGCGATCACGAACTGGACGTGCAAGCCTTGCTGGCGAAGTTCTTAAAACCGGGCTGGGTCGCATACGACGTAGGCAGCTACGTTGGGTTCCTTGCCCTGGGCATGGCCGGTGCGCTTGGTCCCGAGGGCCGGGTCTTCGCATTCGAACCGGATCCAGAAAACGCTGCTCGGATTCGGGAGCATGTGGCCAAGAACAGCATGTCGGCTCTGATTCAGGTGGTCGAAGCTGCCGTGTGGCGCGCCACGAAGGAGCGGACCATACCGTATCGGCGTGGCCACCGGGTCCGTTCCCAGGGCGGAGTCGAGGCGGATGGCCTCAGGCCGGTGCTGGCCTCAGGCGAACATATCCTCGTCCCCAGCATTTCGTTGGATGAGTTCATGGCGGGCGGTAAGCCGGCTCCGCAGTTGATAAAAATAGACGTTGAAGGCGGCGAAATCGCGGTGCTGGAAGGAGCCGAGCGGCTGCTCGCTGAACACAGGCCGGTAATCATTTGTGAAGTTCACCATGCGGAAGCGGCGCGCTGGATCGAGCAGTGGCTCCCTGCCCGGGGCTATCGCATGGATTGGTTGATCCCGCCGGAGCAATTCCCCCGACGTCTGCTAGCACAGGCGCAATCCTCCAGGGCTTGACACTCACGCTCCAACTGGGCGGCGCAATTCGGCTCGCTTTCCGGCGCTTCCCGTCGCGACCAGCGAACGGTACACCGCGATCTGCCTCTCCTCATAATGGCCGCGAGTAAAGCCCTGCTCAATCTTTTGCCGCGCTGCCCTGCCCATGGCCGGCAGCTCCTGCCGATGCCGGAAGCACCACCAGATCGCCTCCGCCAATTCGTTCACACGCCTGGCAGGGACGACAAGGCCATCCTTGCCGTGGATTACGCAATCTTCTGCCCCGCTTCGGTCCGTGGCAATCACCGGAAGCCCGCATGCCATGGCCTCCAGCAGCACCAGCCCCAGGCCTTCATTGGGCGAAGGATGGATGAAAACACTCGCGGCATGGTACTGGTTGACCACTTCGCGCGGCGACAGGGCGCCCGTGACTGTGACCGTAGAGCCGGCGTAGCGCTTAAGAAACGGCTTGATATCAGGCTGGATAGGGCCGGCCAGCACCAATTCCGCCAATGGTAATTCCAGGAGATTCCAAGCTTGCAGCAGGTAAGTGATGCCTTTGGAGAGTTCAATACGTCCGACAAAGCAAACGCGAAACACCGGCGAGACCACGCGCTCGGCGGGCGGAGAGAAAAATTCGTGGTCCACCCCCGGCCAAACCACCTGCGCCTTATGCGCCAGACCAAATTCTTCAAAGCTGCAGCGGGCGGCGGTTGAGGGAACAATGATCGAGTCGCAGAGGTCATATTCACGTTCCAGCCGGCGAATAAGAGCTGGAGGAAGAACGGCGGAGCAGGCTCCCGGGCTGATGCCGAACTGGGCGCACTCATGGAGCACCTCGCGTTGCCAGTGACGCGGGTGAAGTGTGGCGTTCTCGATCAGCGTCCTGCAGCCGTTCGCCCTCGCCAACTGTAAGCTGGGCAATGCCAGGCCGGGCAAGCCATGAAAAATGCCGCCCGCTGAAAGCCATTTCGCAGCCAGGCAGCTGGCCAGCCAGGTAGTGGCTACCATGGGCAGCTGTGGCCGCCCTCGGCTGGGCAGCAAGCCCCAGGCGGTCCACAGAAATTGATTAGACAGCTTGTATAAAGAAAAGCTCTTCACCAGCCTCAAACGGCCGGTTTCATCCGGCTCTAAAACCTGCATTTCGGGGCCAAAACGCAGAACGCGGCGGAGCATGCCGGCCTGAGCCAGCCTTGCCGGCAAGGTGGCCTGGTAGGAAGCCGCAGCCTGGCACAGCGTCACCGAACCACCCAAACTGCTTGAGGCTCCGGCACTTAGCGTCCGGTTGGCCATAAAATCATCCGGCAACAGCGGGCGTGGCAAAAAGGCCGGGGCACAGTTGCGAGCCGAAGCATCCGGGCTGTGCACAACTGCGCGTTCACGATCGCCCTCCCACGCTCTCGACCGGCAGGTGCAGGGAGCACACACAGCGCTTGCATGTCGGGTTCTCAGCGATGGAAAGAGACTGGCGGAACGACATCGCTGCTTCGCTGTTGAGAATGTCCTGCAGGGTACCGGCGGAAATATTGCCCAGCGCCTGATGAAAGAAGCAGGGGCGGACCGTGCCGTCGGCTTCGACAACAGCGGAGACCCAGGGCGCATTGCAGACCGGCGCAACCGCTTCGGCCTGACCTAGTTGCGCGCGAAAATGCAGGAGGATGCGCTTCAGCTTCTGCGGGCTCTCGGCAATGAATCCCCTGGCAATGTCCGCAGCGTGCTCTTGCATCATGCGCTCAAGTTCTTCCTCGAGCTCATCAACCTCGGGGGAAGATAGTGCGACCGTGGCAGTGTGCTCCGCGCTCCAACCCGCGGCCCGGTTAAATGCGGAAGAAGTAACATCCGCGGCAAGAAACGAAATGGAATTGAGCTGAAGAGCCTTGGCCGTGTTGACGGTGGCGCGGAGATGAAGGTGATTGCTCCTCTGCACCGTGCAGCGGGCGCTGATTGGCATTTGTGGCTGCAAACGGCGAACGGCGGCGACTCCCTGGGCCAGGCGTTCAAAGGCACGCGGACGCTGGCGGATATACTCATGCACTGCCGGCGGGCCATCCAGGGAAACGATGAGGTCGTCCACCATACCTGCCACCAATTCAGCCTGGGGACGCAGCAGCAGTCCGGCGGTGAGCAGAGTGATGCGCACGCCTTCCAGCCGCAGCAACCGGCAGAGGGCTGCCAGGTCCGAGTGCAGCTGCGGTTCGCCGCCCGACAACACTACCCAACGTACTTGCAGGTCGCGCAGCGACTGCAGCTGACGTTCCAGGTCGTCGGGGGTGATCTCCCGCACCTGGCGAATGCGCCAGATGTCGCACATCACGCAGCGGCAGTTGCAGCGGTTGTGGGGAAACAACACGAGCACGGGCAAGCTGCGGATGCGGTGGGCCTCGGCGTCGGCCGCGGAAGAGGACAGTTGAACCAGGGAGGAACTCACAGCCGCACCTGCTTTCCCGCTAAACGGAGATTGCGGCCGACGTGGGGAGTGGCTTGCGAGCACAACCACTGCAGAGGAGCCCGTATGTAGCGTTCACTCCGATCAACATAAATGGTGTTGAACGCATTCCCGAATTCGAGCTGTCCGCGCTCAGCTATCCCTGGCGAAGACAGCCGCACCTCGCCTCCCAGGA
>DASSQB010000235.1:0-3163 GCA_035702725.1 Terriglobales bacterium
GTCGCGCGCCGACTCCGGTTCGCAATCTACGTGAACGCCAATCCGGAGGTTACCCAGGACACCACCCAGAACGCTGATGGTCTGCCAGTCGTTGCAGACCATGATGGACTCGAGCGTCATAGCTGTTGGGATGGTATGCGGAGGGAGGGAAGGGCCGAAGATAACTGAAGTAATAGCACGTATGGCCGATGGCGACGGACACGTACGGCTACTTAACCGCTTGACCGGGAGGCCTCCCCCGCCACTGTGGCGGTCAGGGAGCGCTCACGGTACCAGGCGACGGTGCGCTCCAAGCCTTCCTCAAAGCCCACGCTAGGACGATAACCCAGGTGTTTTTGCGCCAGGGAGATCTCGGCAAAAGAGTGCCTGATATCGCCGGCGCGCTCGGGGCCGTGCTGCACTGGGCCCTGGTAGCCTGTGATTCGCCGCAACAGCGTGATGGTCTGGTTAAGGGTAGCCTGATGGCCAGTGGCGATATTGAAAACGTGGCCCACCACCTGGGAGGCCGGGGCGGAGCAGGCCAGCAAGTTGGCAGCTACGGCGTTTTCCACATAGGTGAAATCGCGGCTTTGTTCGCCATCGCCGAAGATGGTGGGCTGCTGGCCGCCGAGCATGAAAGTAATGAAGCGGGCGAGTACGCCGGAATAGGGAGAATTGGGGTCCTGGTAAGGGCCGAAAATATTGAAGTAGCGCAGGCACACCGTTTCCATGCCATAAACCTGCCAAAAAGACTGCATATAGAGCTCGCCGGCGAGCTTGGAAACGGCGTAAGGCGAGATGGGACTGGAAACCATGTCTTCCCGCTTGGGCAGTGTGGGAGTGTCGCCATAGGCGGAGGAGGAGGCGGCAAAGACGACGCGTTTGACTTTGGCGTCGCGGGCGGCAACCAGCAGGTTGAGGGTGCCGTCCACGTTGGCGCGATTGGAGCCCAGGGGGTCGGAAATGGAGCGGGGAACGGAGGCCATTGCGGCCTGGTGAAGGACATAGTCCACATTCCTGCAGGCGTGGCGCATAGCATCCAGGTCAAGGAGGTCGCACTCGCGGAAGTCAAGCCTGCCAGCCATGTCGGCAATGTTTTCCGGCTTGCCAGTAGCGAAGTTGTCAATGCCGCAAACATTTTCACCGCGTGCCAGCAAGGCGCGCGCCAGGTTCGAGCCTATGAAACCCGCGACTCCCGTGACCAGGTATTTCGCCATGGCGGAATAATACGGGAAATTGGCACCAAAGGCTTGTCTTTTGCGGCAAGCCAGAAGCTGGTAGAGTAGTAGCGCGGCATCCGCATTTGCGCTCCCCCCGTGCAGCAAATAAGGCAACTTGACACTATCCAGTTAGCTCCTAGTAAACCGAGGCAAGTAGATGCGAATTGCAGTTGTGGGTTCGGGATATGTCGGCCTGGTAGCCGGCGCGTGCTTTGCAGAACTGGGGCACGACATAATCCTGGTGGACAACGACGCCGCTAAGCTGGCGGCCCTGCAGAGGGGCGAAGTACCCATTCACGAGCGGTTCCTCCCGGAATTGCTGCAGCGGCACCGAGGCTCACGGCTGACTTTTTCCGGGGACCTGGCTAAAGCGGCGCTGGAGAGCGCAGTCATCTTCATCGCCGTGGGCACACCGCCGACCGAGGGCGGAGAAGCCGACCTTTCCTACGTGGAATCGGTGGCGCGCGAAGTGGCGGGCGCTGTTAACGGCGGCTACAAGATTGTGGTCGAAAAGAGCACGGTCCCGGTGTACACCAGCACCTGGGTGCGCAAGGTCATGATGCTCAACGGCGCGCAAGAGAGCTCCTTCGACGTAGCCTCCAATCCCGAGTTCCTGCGTGAAGGCACCGCAGTAACGGATTTCCTATATCCCGACCGCATAGTGGTGGGAGCCGACAACGAGCGCTGCGCGGCCGTGCTGCGCGAGATTTATCAGCCTATGACCGACGGCAGCTATTACCGCGGCAAGGATGTAGTGCCCGGGCCCGACGGAGCGCAAGTGCCGCCGCGGCTGATAGTGACCAGCACCAAGAGCGCGGAACTAATCAAGCACGCCTCCAACGCCTTCCTGGCCATGAAAATTTCCTTCATCAACGCGGTGGCCAGCGTGTGCGAAAACGTGGGCGCGGATGTGGCCCAGGTGTGCGAAGGAATGGGCACCGACTCGCGCATCGGGCGCCGTTTCCTCAGGCCCGGCGTGGGCTATGGTGGTTCCTGCTTCCCCAAGGACTTGAAGGCGTTTCAGGCGGTGGCGCGTGAGTGCGGCTACGACTTCGGCCTGCTGGACGAGGTGATCCGCATCAATGAGGAGATGCGGCAGCGCTTCCTGCGCAAGGTGCGGCACGCGCTGTGGACGCTGAAAGGCAAGCGGCTGGCGGTGCTGGGTCTGGCCTTTAAGGGAGGCACCGATGACGTGCGCGAATCGCCGGCGCTGGCGCTGGTGGAGTCGCTGCTGAAGGAAGGCAGCCAGGTGGTGGCCTACGATCCGGCGGCCACCGAGCGGGCGCGGGAGACGCTGGGCAAGCGCGTGATTTTTGCCACCAACGCCTACGAAGCCGCCAAGGGAGCGGATGCCCTGCTGGTGCTCACCGACTGGGAAGAATTCGCTACTCTGGACCTGGAGCGCCTGCGTGAGCTGTTGCGTTATCCCATCGTCGTTGACGGCAGGAACTTGTATAAACCGGAGCGGATGGCCGCCCTTGGATTTCACTACTACAGCGTGGGGCGTCCCCTGGCCGCGCCCAAATCGCAGCCGGCCAACGCCGGCAGCGCGCCGGGCTCCCGTTAGATTCTCATGACCAAATTGCGCGCCATTGTGACCGGGGGTGCCGGCTTTCTGGGCTCCCACCTGTGCGACGCCCTGCTGGCGGAGGGACACTCCGTAATAGCGGTGGATAATCTGCTCACCGGCAACGCCGCCAACCTGGAGCACTTGCGCCACGAGCCGCGCTTCGAACTGCGCCGCGTGGACATCTGCGAGCCTTTCGATTGCGGCAAGGTGGACTACGTATTTCATCTGGCCTCGCCCGCCAGTCCGGTGGATTACACCATCCATGGAATTCCCACGCTGCGGGTGGGGTCCTTGGGCACTTTCAACGCGCTGGAGGTTGCTCGAAAGTACGGAGCCAAATTTTTTCTTTCCTCCACTTCGGAATGTTATGGCGACCCGGAAGAGCATCCGCAAA
>DASSQB010000236.1:0-2285 GCA_035702725.1 Terriglobales bacterium
TCGACATATTGGAACTGGCGGGAGAGGAGGCGCGAAATGTTCAGGACCATGTCCACTTCTTTGGCGCCGCGACGCAGTACGTCGCGGATTTCGTAGAGCTTGACGCCGGTGGTGGAGGAGCCGTGCGGAAAACCGGCCAGGCTGCCGACGGCCACGCCCGAGCCGTTCAAAAGGCGGACAGCGAGGTCTACGTCACAGGGCCGCACGCTCACGCTGGCCACCTGATAACGCCGGGCCAGTTCGCAGCCCGCGACCACCTGCTCATCAGTGAGCTCGGGCCGCACGAGCGAATGGTCAATCATTTTGGCGAGGCCTTCGTAGGTGGCGAGAGGCGGCCGGGCTTCGGTGACAGTAGGATGCATAACGATTATTGTCGCGCACGAATCCCGGGTCGGGAGATGTCGGAAAGCGAACAGGAGGGGACTAGCGGCGGCGGCGGGCGGTGGGGGAGGCCGAAAGGCCCATCTGCTTGAGCTGGGCCCTGGCCTTGGTAGCAGCATCGCTGCCGGAATAGCGGCGAATGAGGTCTTGAAATTCCTTGGCGGCGGCGTTGCGGCGGTCGAGCTTCATAAGCGTTCTGCCCTTCATATACAGGGCGTCGGGTGTCTTGTTATTGTCGTGGTATTTTTCCAGCACCATGTCGAAGGCTTTGAGGGCGTTTTCGTTGTCACCCTGATCGAAGTAAATGTTCCCGATCCAGAATTGCGCGGCAGGAGCGAGGGACGCCTCGCCATAGTACTTCAGATAATCCGTGAACTCCTGCAGGGCGAGGTCAGCCTTGCCGCCCAGCCGGTCGCGGTTTGCGTTCGCATACAGCGCTTCGCCCGAGATAGGCGGCGGGCCGGAAGCGGCAGAACCCTGGCTGGGGGCAACACCTCCCGGGGGAGGCACAGCTGCGGGCGACTGCATGGTGCTCACGGCATTCTTGAGGTCCATCATCTGCTGCTCGAGCTTACCCAGGCGCTGAGTAACATCCGCCATGGAATTCTGCACCTGCTGGAAGGCGGTGGCCATCTCGTCGATCTTCGTACCCACGTTGGCCACGGGCGCAATTACTTCTTTGCCCTGCTGGCGCAGTTGTTCCTGGATGGCGCCCTGTAGCGTGGCGAGGGAAGTGTTGGCCTTGCCGGCGGAGTCTGCCAGTTGCTGAACCTGTGCAGTCAAGGTCCCCATCTTGGAATCGAAAGAGCTTTGCAGCGCGCGCACCTGATCCTGCAACTGCGCGACGTCGCGCTGCAATTCGACGATTTCCTTGCTGGCCGCCGAACAAATGGCCGGGAAAGCGATCCATGCGGCTAATATGAGCCGGCGAAATTTCATGCGGGCCTCCTGTCTTGAGGGTAGGACACCCGCCCCTGGCTGTCCACCAGATCCAGGAAGCGAGATGCCCTACCCAGGTCGGCTACTGACCGGTGGAGAAGTGCGCGTGGCGGTTGCGCTGCCAGCACTCCTCGTTGGATTCCGTGCAGACCGGCCGCTCCTTGCCGTAGCTGATGGTCTTCAGCTTGTCGGCGGAAACACCGAGTTGCACCAGGAAGTCCTTCGCGGCAGTGGCGCGGCGATCGCCCAAGCCGAGGTTGTATTCGGCTGAGCCGCGCTCGTCACAGTGGCCCTCGACGGTAACGACGGCGCTGGGGAAGTCCTGCAAGATGGACTTCAGAAGGTCAGCGTCTTTAGTAAGAGCCGCTCGCGCGTCATCGCGGATGTCGCTCTTATCGTAATCAAAGTACGCATCCTGCAAGGCGTTGATGCGCTCCGATATCGACGCCTTGGGCGCCTCTGGCGGTGGCGGCGGCGGTGGCGCGGTTACGGTCACCGTCGCGGTTTTGCTCAAGGTTCCGCCGGGACCATTCGCGGTCAACTTGTAGGTTGTGGTTGCGTTGGGGTACACGCTACGGTTGCCGGTGGCCTGCACGGTGCCGACGCCATTGTCGATCGAAATCTGATTGGCGTTGGTTACCTCCCATCGCAGCGTGGACGACTGCCCTCGCTCGATGGATGACGGCTCGGCTGCAAACAGGGTAATGTCCGGCGCAGCCGGCGGCGGCGGCGCGACTTCGGCCTTCGGTGGTGGCGGTGGTGGTGGCGGTGGCGGGGCTTTCTTCTTGCAGCCCGAAGCGAACGCAACCAGGACGATAGCGATCCAGATGACGCTCCAATTCCGTTTCAACAACATGATCTCTGCCTCCAGAATTTTCTCAAAAACCGATCGATCTTCCCCAGACGGGCGTCCAGTTCATTCCAGCCGAGGTCAGCTGGCGTACCTGAGTGCCATCGGCCACCAT
>DASSQB010000237.1:0-7009 GCA_035702725.1 Terriglobales bacterium
TTGCCGCACAGCCTGGGCGGCTCTGACCGCTTTGGCGAATTTCTGAAGCCGGTGTTCGCGCCGGAAGTGAAGGTCTTGCAGGCACAGGCACCCGCGCAGGCTGCGGCCGGCGAAAAGGAAGCGGAGCACACTAGCGGCACCGAGTACACCCTCATGTTCCTGTCGGTGGCGGTAGCCTTCGGCGGGTGGGGACTGGCGTGGAAATTCTATCGCCCTGCCGACCGCGGCTACGTGGAGCCCATTGCAGCAGTTGCACCTCCTGCCTATCAGCTTCTGCTTAACAAGTACTACGTGGATGAAGGCTATGACTACCTCTTCACCGGCCGGCGAAAGCTGGGACCCGTGCGCCTGGGCGCCATGGGATTGGGCGAAGCCACGTCCGAATTCGACAAATATGTGATTGATGGTGCTGTGAATGGCGCCGGATGGAGCACGCGTATCGTCGCGACACTTTCGACCTGGTGGGACGCCATCGTCATTGATGGCGTGCTGGTGAACGGCCCCGCCTTTATTTCGAAAATCCTGTCATACCCTGTGCGCCTCCTGCAGTGGGGCCTGGTGCAGTGGTACGCGTTCGTCATGGTCGCAGGCTTATTGGGTTTTGTGGCGTATTACGCCTGGCGGTAGTGGTTTCAGTTCGCTGAGCTGAAATCCGGGTTGCGCTGAGCGCTACCAGATTTTCTGAGAACTGAGAACCGAGAACTGAGAACTGCTTTTATGCACAATCACATTCTCTCCATCATCTTGTTCACCCCGCTGGCGGGGGCGATTCTTCTGCTCTTCGTGCCGCGAGAAAACAAGCGCGCGGTGCGTCTCATCGCCAACTTCTTCGCCCTCGCCGGCTTCCTGGTCTCATTGCCCCTGGTCCCCTGGTTCTGGGCGCAGCGCTTTGAGCCGGGCTTCAAGTTCATCGAAGGCGCGCGCAACAACTGGATTCCCTCCATTGGCGCCGGCTACTACCTGGGCATTGACGGCATCTCCTTCCTGCTCATCATGCTTACCACGCTGCTGGGCTGGATTTCGATTTTCTCCTCCTGGTCGGCGATCGAGGAGCGCACCAAGGAGTACTACGCCTGGTTCCTGGTGCTGCAAACCGGCATGCTGGGCGTCTTCATGGCCCTGGATTTCTTCCTCTTCTTCGTTTTCTGGGAAGCCATGCTCGTGCCCATGTACCTGCTGATCGGCATCTGGGGCGGGCCGCGCAAGCTTTACGCCGCCATCAAGTTCTTCCTCTACACCCTGCTCGGCTCGGTGCTGATGCTGCTCGGCATCCTGTTCCTTTACTTCAACAATCACAGCGTTACCGGCATTTACACCTTCAGTATTCCTGAGCTTTACAAAACCGCGCCCGCCATTCCGTTCCACTTTGCCATCTGGCTGTTCCTGGCATTTTTCATCGGCTTCGCCATCAAGGTGCCGATGTTCCCCTTCCACACCTGGCTGCCCGACGCGCACGTGGAAGCGCCCACCGCCGGTTCTGTCATTCTGGCAGGTGTTCTGCTGAAGATGGGCACGTACGGCTTCATCCGCTTCTCCCTGCCGTTCTTCCCCAGCGTGGTTACCGAGCCCAGAGTGCGTGGCTGGATGATCGGCCTCTCCATCGTGGCCATCATCTATGGCGCCCTGGTCTCGCTCATGCAGAAGGACATGAAGAAGCTGGTGGCCTACTCCTCCGTCAGCCACCTCGGCTTCTGCACCTTGGGCATTTTCGCGCTGAACCCCATGGGCCTGAGCGGTTCGGTGCTGCAGCAGATTAACCACGGCATCTCCACCGGCGCGCTCTTCTTGATTGTCGGCGTGCTCTACGAGCGGCGGCACACGCGCGAAATCGCCGAGTACGGCGGCATCTCCAACGTCATGCCGGTTTACGCCGCCATTACCATGATCATGTTTCTCTCCTCCATGGGCCTCCCGCTGCTCAACGGCTTCATCGGCGAGTTCACCATCCTGCAGGGCACCTTCGTGGAGAACAAGCTGTGGGCGGGCCTGGCTGTGATCGGCGTCATTCTGGCGGCCGCCTACCTGCTCTGGCTCTATCAGCGTGTGTTCTTCGGCAAGGTCACCAATCCTAAGAATGAAAAGCTGCGCGATCTGAACTGGCGCGAAATTGTCTACTTCGCGCCCCTCATCGCCGTCGCGTTCTGGATCGGCCTCTATCCCAAGCCGTTTTTTGAAATCCTGCAGCAGCCGGTTAATCAACTGGTGCAGACGGTGCGGCCCGGCTATCCCGGCGCCAACATGGAAGTGAAGAAGGGAAGTGGCGGACAGGCGCCGGCAACGGCTGCCACTCCGTTCGCGGGCGAGGGCGCCAGCGCCACAGCCGCACGCACTGTCGCCGTTCGCGAGGGAGGCCGCTAGTGCCCGGCGCCATCTCACAATGGTTCTCGGCGGGCGACTACCTTCTCGCCCTGCCCATGATCCTGCTTTCCATCTTCGCCCTCGGCATCCTGCTCATTGACCTGATGCTGCCCCCGGAATGGAAATCCATCAACGCCTGGACCGCGGGCATCGGTCTCGCCTTCTCCACCACCGCTGTTATCCGCATCCATTTGGCATACGCCCGTGCCGGCCAGAGCGTCCTCAGCTATACCGGCTTCATGGGCTCCATGATGGTGGATCGCTTCGCCATCTATTTCTTCTATCTCTTCCTGGTGGGCGCCGGCATCGCCATCCTGATGTCCACCCATTACCTGGAAATTGAGCGCGAGCACCACGGCGAGTTCTACGCCCTCATCCTGTTTTCCGTTGTGGGCATGATGTGCATGGCCGCCGGCTTCGACATCGTGCTCATCTTCATCGGCCTGGAGCTGATGGCCATTTCCACCTACGTGCTGGTGGGCTTCCTGCGCAGCGACCGCCGCTCCAACGAAGCTGCCCTGAAATACCTGCTGCTGGGCGCTTTCTCCTCCGGCATTTTTGCTTACGGGCTGTCGCTGCTCTATGGCCTGACCGGCAGCACTAACCTGCAGTTGATTGGCGAACACCTGGCCACCCACATGCGCGAGAATCCGCACGATCCCATCGCCATTCTCGCGCTCGTGACCACTTCTACCGGCCTGCTCTTCAAGATTGCCGCCGTCCCTTTTCACCAGTGGGCGCCGGACGCCTATGAAGGCGCGCCCACCAGCATTACCGGCTTCATGTCCGTGGCGGTGAAATCGGCAGGCTGGGCCATGCTGCTGCGCATTTTCCTCAGCGGCCTGTATCCCATGCGCCAGATTTATGTGCCGCTGCTGGTCTTTGTGGCCATCGCCACCATGACCGGAGCTAACCTGGCCGCGCTTACTCAGAACAACCTCAAGCGCCTGCTGGCCTACTCCTCCATCGCCCACGTCGGTTACATGCTGCTCGGGCTTATCGCCGGCTCCTCCACCACGCCCAGCGCCACCGGCATTCAGGGCATCCTGGTGTACTTGCTGGTTTACACCTTCATGAACCTGGGCGCGTTTGCGGTGATCACCTCGCTGCGCCGCCGCGACGTGATTGGCGACGAACTGGACGACATCGCCGGCCTTGTTACCCGCGCCCCCGCTGAAGCTTTCCTCATGCTGATCTTCCTGCTCTCGCTGGCCGGCATTCCGCCCCTCGCCGGCTTCTACGGCAAGTACTTCATCTTCCTCAGTCTGATCGAAACCGGCCACTACCAGCTTGCGGCCCTGGCCGTTCTCTACGCCGTCTTCGGGCTCTACTACTACATGCGCATTGCCAATGCCATGTTTATGCGCAAGGCTGCAGATACGCGGCCGGTGCAGCTCTCCCCGGCGATGTCCGTTGCTCTGGGGATTACTGGCATTGCCACGGTCGGCATCGGCATTTTCCCCGACCTGTTCATCCGCGCCGCCGGCTGGTCGCTGAGCATCGCCCAGCCCTTGCAGCTGACCAGCTTGTTCCACTGAAATCATTGTCGGTTGCATGCCCCATCCCGACCGCGAACCCGACTCCGACCAGCCCGGCGAGGCCGAGCAGCGCAGCCTCTGGATCCAGGTCGCCCGCTACAGCCAGCTCGCCTTGGTTTTGCCCGCAGCCACCCTGGTTGGCTGGCTCATCGGTGTGGGCCTCGACCGCTGGCTGCACACAAAATGGCTCTATCTGGTTGGCCTGATCGTGGGCATCGCCGCCGGCTTCGTGGAACTCATCCGCACCGTCACCTCTTCCGAATCCAAGCCCTAGAGCCGGCGTCCCGCCCTCGGCCTTGTGGCGCGGGCGCCCTCGCCCGCTCAGGGTGACGCCAAGGAAGGAGTCAAGCTGCATAACTAAGAAGAGCAGGCCGGGTCAAAGCGGCCTGCGGAGTACAAGCACCTTGTGGCTTCTCGTCTATCATGAAGTGATGCCCGCTCCGCCCCAACCCATATCGCCGGGTGAGGCTGCTTCCGCTTTCTACTCCCGCGCCCTGCCCCGCATTCGTCGCTTCATGCTCGGCCTGGCCATCCCCCTGGCCATTTTTATCCTGCTGCGATTTGGCTGGAAGATCGCCTTAGGATTTGTGGTGGGTTGCGCCATCGCCTACGTGAATTTCTACTGGCTCAAGCGCGTGGTCACGGGGCTGGCGGACAAGGTTACCGCCACCGGCAAACGCCCGTCCAGCGCGGGAATCGTGCTGCGTTTCACGGGTCGTTACCTTTTGATGGCCCTGGCCGCATATGCTATATTCAAAATTTCTCCCGCTAGCCTGTACGGCCTGTTTGCGGGCCTGTTTTTGCCCGTTGGCGCAATTATGTGTGAAGCCGGGTACGAGCTTTACGCCGCCTTGCGTCACGGGTTGTAATAGAAGCTGGGCCCTGCACTTTTCATTCTTATGCCAGAACAACTTTGGTTTACCGCACTTCTAAACCGCCTTTTCGCCGGCCCGGTGGACTCGCTGCTGCACGCCGTGGGCGTCCAACCCCTCTACCCCAAGGCCCCCATCACCAATTTTGTGGCCATGCAGGTTCTGGTGGCCGCCTTCCTGGTGATTTTCTTTGCCCTGGTGCGCAGCCGTCTGTCCGCCGACCATCCCGGCGGCCTGCAGCACATCATTGAGGGAGCTGAATCTTTCATCAAGGATCAAAGTCATCAGGTGATCGGCCCGCACAGCGAAGGGTACACAGCCTTTCTGGTGGCGCTGGGCTTTTTCATCCTCGCCTGCAACCTGATCGGCATGATCCCCGGCTTCGACTCGCCCACCGCTGTGCCCAGCGTTCCCCTGGGCTGCGCTCTGGTGGCGTTCTTCTACTACCACGTGCAGGGATTGAAGAAGAGCGGCGCTGCCTACTTCAAGCATTTTGCCGGGCCTTTTCTGTGGATGGCTCCGCTGATGTTTCCCATCGAAATCATCAGCCACCTGGCCCGCGTGCTTTCGCTCACCGTCCGTCTCTTCGCCAACATGTTCGCTGGCGACATGGTGACGCTGGTCTTTTTCTCGCTCATTCCCATCGGCGTCCCCATAGCTTTTCTGGGCCTGCACATCGGCGTCTCCTTGCTGCAGACCTACATTTTCGTGCTCCTGACCACGGTGTACCTGCAGGGCGCAGTCGGGGAAGAGCATTAGAAGCAGGAGTCAGTAGTCAGCGAGATTTGTAGTAGCCGGCAAATTGGTTTGCTGATTGAAGGAGTGACGTGAGCGGGGTTTTGCTGACTCCTGACTTCCGACTCCTGAACTACTTCGGTTTCAATTAGGTATTCGGTACTAGGTACTACGAACTTCGCTGCGAGCGTGAGGGCGTCTGCACGAGGATGACGTCAACCACCCACTGGCGGCAATTCATAAGGAGAGAACCACCATGCGTAAATTGAGCTACTTGTTTATGGCGTTGTCGGCCATGTGCCTGGCCACGCCACTCTATGCCCAGGGCGCCGCCGCCGGCGGCGGCATGTCGCACGCTGACTGGGTCGCCATCACCTCTGGCTTCGCCATGGCCATTGCCTCCGCGGTTTGCGGCATCGGCCAGGCCAAGGCTACCGCCGCTTCCGCCGAGGCCCTGGCGCGCAATCCTTCCGCCCGTCCCGGCATCACCCTGGCGCTGATTCTGGGTCTGGCGCTGATCGAATCCCTGGCCCTCTACACCCTGGTCATCATCTTCGCCAAGGTGTCATAGCGGCTGCTTTCAATCGAGATTAGAATGAGCCTCTGTCTCTATAGGGACAGAGGCTTTCTTCTTCAGCACTCGGCACTCAGCTTTTCGCCCCCCACGGCGTGGTTGTGGCGCGGGCCCCCTCGCCCGCGAACGCAGCCTGCTTACTTTTCGGCGCCTATTTCGAAATGTCATCCTGAGGCAGCGCGAGCCGTGCTCGCACGGCCAGTGCATGAAGGACCTGCTGTTCGGGTGATCAACACTTGTGTGTGCTTAGGCGTCCTGCGGCTCCAGGCACGCCCTGTTTTGGCGTGCCGGGGTGATCGCCTGTTTCCATCCCCCTCAGCCTGTGTGGGGACGGGGCTCCGCCCCGTCCAGGGCGAGCGCAGCTCGCCTCCTCACTCTGGGGTGGCGGGCGCTCGCCCGCGAACGGCCTCAGGCCTTCTCATTCTCAGCATTTCAGCCCGCGAACCGGCTCTCAGCAAAACGGTAATCAGCACTTAGCAATTCGCATTTGGCCGGCAACGTATCGTGCCGGGTCGGCACAACCGTTCATGGTTTGAATGCTAATTGCAAATCGCTGCGGTTGAGGGGCTGAATGCTGAGTGCTGATTGCTGACTGCTGTCCTCACGCCACCGGCGCGGAGATGCGGTGCAGTTGGTCGGCCAGAATGCGGCGCAGCTTGGAACGATCTTCCAGATCAATGTCCACAATCTCGAAGCTGACTTCTCCCTGCCGTGCTCGCCGCAACAACACCTGGGTCTTGATGTGGCGCAGGCCCAACTGCAGGTCCAATGCCGCATCCGAGCCCAGCCGCAAATCGTCGCCTTTTTTGGCGACGCCGCCGCCTAGGCTCAACTCGCGAACCGACAGCTCGGAGCGTCCCCATGAGCTGCTGGCCAGGGCCGGCACAGCGCGTGGCGGAATAATGCGCTGGTAACGGCGCTGCCGCACCCAG
>DASSQB010000238.1:0-2828 GCA_035702725.1 Terriglobales bacterium
ATATGAAGGTGGTCTTGCTGCTGAAGGTGAAAACATACTCCGCCTGGGCGGTGCGCAGAAGCGTGGAATGGTAGCCCAGTTCGCTCACTTCTTTTACGTCGGGATGGATATAGTGCGGGCACATCGCCTTCCAGGCAGGGAAGCTGCGCACGCTGTCCAGGTACAGCGCCAGCATCTTCTCCGGGATCTTGCGATCCCAGGGCGCAGTGATTTCCGGCCGGGGATGGCTCAAGTCCGACATCGGCGGCGGCTTTCGCGGGAACGTGGCAGAAAGCCAGATGCTAAGCTAACCCTCCGGCCGCTCGGGGTCAACTCCCTCCCGCTGGTTCAACTGTGGAAAGTGGAGCCGTCGCCAAACCGCAGGCCGGGTTCTTCTTGGCCTGCGGGCCGCCAACGTCCAGCCCGCAAGCCTCGATCAGGACAGGCGATAGCACGCACCTTAGGGTAAATTGCGGCCAAATTCCGATTGACAATCCGGAAGGCGCCTGAGCAGAATCAGGGCACTTGTTCCCACAATTTTGAGAGGCGGGCAGGGTGTCGGGTCCATTAACTGCGCCCGTTTTGCATCGCTAAAGGAGGAATGCTTGGGACGCTCGTACCTGCGCCTCATCTCGCTGAGTTTGGCTGCCAGCATCCTGGTTCCATTGGTCATTTACCTGGGCAGTCAGACCATGAGTCACTCCGGACGCCTGCACATTGGCCCCGGACTTGCCATTGCGATTGCTCTATTGATGGCTGCTGCTGTTGCCTTGCAGCCCATTGTGCTCCGTCTTGCCCCCGCTTTCGACCGGGCGGCGACCTGCCAGGTTGAATTCCTGGATTCGATTCCCGACGATTACGCGAAGTTGGCCATCTTCGCATCTGCCGCTCTGAGCCTGTTTCTGGAGCTGGCAGTTATACGCTGGCAGGGCACCACCTTTGAGGTGTTTGCCTTTTACAAGAACTTCACGCTTCTGGCCTGCTTCGCCGGTCTGGGACTGGGATATGCCATGGCGCGCCGCCAGCACATTCCCTTGTTCCTGGCACCGGCGGTGTTCTGCTGGCAGTTTGCGCTGCTCCTGGGCATCCGCTACGGCCTTCCCGAAGCGAATCGCATCAGTCTGAAGCTGTTGCCCTTTTCCGAACAACTGAACATGGGATTGCCGGTGGTGGACAAGTTCTACCAGGGGCTGCCGGTCTTCTTTCTGCTGGCCATCGTTTTCGTGATTACGGCGCTGGCGTTTATTCCTGTCGGACAGTTGTGCGGCCGAGTCATGGAGCGCCGGGACAATCTGTCCGCTTATGGATTCAATCTGCTGGGAAGCATCGCCGGGGTTGTGCTGATGTTTGTGGTGAGCTCTCTTTGGACTCCGCCGGTTATCTGGTTCCTCATCGCCTTTGCCGGGCTGCTACTGTTTCACGAGCGCCGCCTCCGCCTGCTGCTTTTTGCCGGTGGCGCCAGCGTAGCAGCGCTGGCGATTCTGGCCTGGCCTGCTGAGCCGGTGTGGCAAAGGATCTATTCGCCCTATCAGCTTCTGGAAGTAGGACATGAAAACAACGGCCTCCTGTTAATCCGGGCGGCGGGCCAGTATTACCAGCGAGTGCACGAACTGGACCCTGCCCGGAGCGGATCCGCCGCCAATTCGCGATTAGAGAAAATTCGCGAATACTATGAATTGCCCTACCGCTTCTTCGGCCGCTCTCCAGATGAAGTCGCCATTGTCGGCGCCGGCACGGGCAACGATGTGGCCGCGGCGCTGCTGCGGGGCGCGAAGAATGTGGACGCGGTGGAGATTGACCCAGCTATCCAGATGGAAGGACGCGTGGGTCATCCCGATCACCCTTACTCCGATCCGCGCGCGCATGCGATTTTGGATGATGCCCGCTCTTTTCTGCGCAACACCAGCCACAGCTACGACATGATTGTTTACGGCCTGCTGGACTCGCACACCTTGCTGACCCAGGGCTCAAGCGTGCGCCTGGATTCTTTTGTCTACACCGTGGAGGGGTTGCGCGAGGCGCGCGCACGGCTCAAGCCGGGGGGAATGCTGTCGCTTTCTTTTTCCGTCATGAACCGGCCGCTAGGACGAAAAATCTATCTCATGCTGCAGGATGCTTTCGGCCGGCCGCCGGCTTGCATCCTTGCCGGCTACGATGGCGCTGTCATTTTTCTGGAGGCGAACGACCGCCCGGTTACCGTGCCTCCGCAATTGCTCCAGCAGACCGGATTTGAGGATGGAACCCACTTCTTCGCTGATCCCACCATCCAGGCGGATGTTTCCACCGACAACTGGCCGTTCTTTTACATGCCGCGCCGGGTCTACCCCCTGTCGTACGCCATCATGGTGGGGCTGGTGCTGCTGCTCTCCGCGGGCATTTTCCGGAAGTTTCTTGGCGAGAAACCGCAGTTTGGGTATGCCCCGTTTTTCCTGTTAGGGGCGGGATTCATGCTGATCGAGACCAAGGGCATTACCGAACTGGGCCTGGTCTTCGGCAACACCTGGCAGGTGATGGGCATAGTGATCATCGCCATATTAGTCATGGCATATCTGGCCAATTGCGCCGTCCAGTATTTTGACATTCGTCACTGGGCCATCGCTTATCTGCTGTTGTTCGCGACCTTGGTCGCGGGATGGCTGGTAGCGCGTATGGGAGGGTTGTCCTCCAACCTTGTCGGCCGCATCGGGATGGCGGTTGTCCTCACCTGCCCGATGTTTTTCTCTGGCATCGTGTTCTCCACCCTGCTGCGTTCCCGCGGGGCAGTCTCCGGCATCCTGGCCATGAATCTGCTTGGCGCCATGTGTGGCGGGCTGCTGGAGTACAACTCCATGTACTTCGGCTTTCAGTTC
>DASSQB010000239.1:0-2185 GCA_035702725.1 Terriglobales bacterium
CGGGCGCCCTCGCCCGCGTACGCCGTCAGAAGGAAGGCGTCTTGCTGAGGTGCTTCAGCGCCGAAGCATCTCGCGTGCACCCCACGGGCTTAGCATCGGCCGGCATTCGCTCACGACCACCCGCCCCACCGTCCACCCCTGATTACGAGAGTAATGGCTTCCGCATTTCTCGCGTGCAACTGGCCCCATTTTCCTGCACCATACGCTCGTATATGCTTGCGCCCGTTTTCAGCCTGGGGCTCCTGGTCTACGTATCCAGCAATGACCCAACCATCTACGCGCTCATTGGCGCCGGGGCCGGCGTGTACCTGTTTTACCGCGGCTTTCGCATGCTGCAGCGCAAGCGCCTGATCGAAGACACACCCACTTCCAAAATTCGCAGCGCCGCCATGGGCCTGGTAGAAGTTAACGGCCTGGCTAACGGCCCCTACACCATCCCTGCTCCTGTCAGTCAAATACCCTGCTACTTCCATCGCACGATGGTTTGGATTTACGTGCAGTCGGGCAAGAACAAGCGCTGGAAAAAGGTGGTGGACGCGCGCTTTCATGTGGCCTTCTACCTGGAAGACGAAACTGGACGGGTGCTGGTGGACCCCAGCGACGCTGAACTGGACATCCATCGCGATTTCCAACAGGAATACCAGCACGGCCTCTTTCAGGACGATCCCATTCCCTCAAACGTGTCGCACTTCCTGGCCATGCATGGAGTGGAACGCGACCACCCCATCAAGATCGAGGAGTACTGCATCAAGCCCAAAAACGCGCTCTTCATCCTGGGCACGCTGGCGGAGAATCCCGGCATCGAGGTTCGCGAAATTCCGGTGCGCTCCGACAGCCCCGACGCTGCCTGGCGCAAGCTGGCGGCAGGCACCATTAAGGCGCGTCCCGCCCCGCCACCGCCTGACGAGAAGGAACTGCAGGCACGGGCAGCGTTCGCCGCAGCCATGGGATTTCATGCCCCGGCGCAGATGCCGCATCCCGCTGCGCCGCCTCAGAAGCCTGTTCATCCGTCGGCAGAAATTGACGACGCGGAAAAACACCGCCGCGAGCTGTTCATGGCCGGCTTGATGGGCGCCAGTCCGCAAAATGCAGCGGCCGGGGCCGCCTACATGGCCGCGACCGCCACATCGCAAGCGGCGCAGCAGCATCAAGAGCACTCTGGGCCCCTGCTTGATCCCGAGGAGCAGAAGCGCCGGCAACTGGCCTTTGCCTCACTCTTCGGCACGCCCGCCGTGGCAGCGGCCACGGTAGCAGCCGGCCCCGCACCAAATGTGCCCGCTGTTAATGGACCCATGGCGCCGCCTGCCGAGCCCGTTGTTCCCTTTGACCTGCATCCGCCCGTGGTGTTGATGAAGGGAACGCATAATCCGGCGTTCCTGATTTCCTGGCACAGCCAGCGCGACCTGCTCAGCGAGCTGGCTTGGAAATCCGCCCTGTATATTTGGGGTGGGCCGATTCTTACCCTCGTCTCCGTTGGCTTTGTGCTGAGCCGCTTTGGATTGCTGAATTAGTATTTAGTTGGAGAACACACAATGCAGATCGTGATCCTACTGGCGCTTCTGTTCGTGATCGGCGGGCTGACCTGGTATCTGGTCACGATCTACAACGGCCTTATCGAGCTGAAAAACGACATTGACAAGGCCTGGGCCAACATTGATGTCATGCTGAAGCAGCGCCATGACGAACTCACCAACCTGGTCGCCGTCTGCAAAGGCTATATGGAGTTTGAGCGCGATACCTTCGAACGCATCGCCCAGGCGCGCTCGCAATACGATCGCGCCGTCACCGTCAGCCAGAAGGCGCAGGCCGACCAGAGCATGACCCAGGCCACGCGCGGCCTGCTGGCCGTGGCCGAGAACTATCCCGAACTGAAAGCCAGCAACAACTTTCTGCAACTCCAAGGACGCATCACCGATCTGGAAAGCCAGATCGCCGACCGCCGCGAGTTCTACAACGATTCCGTCAACACCTACAACGTCCGCATCCAGCAGGCGCCCGACATGATCGTCGCCGGCTGGATGCGCTTGCAGCCCCGGCAGATGTTCAAGGTGGAAGAAGCCGACAAGGCCAACGTGCCCATGGTGTTCTCCACCGGAGCGCGCTGATAAGTAACCTACCGGCACGTGGAGGTCAGCGGGGTAACTGCATATAGGATATGCGCCTCTATTGCCCGATATAGGGGGAT
>DASSQB010000240.1:0-3775 GCA_035702725.1 Terriglobales bacterium
CACGGCGGCGTGCATGGCCCAGGGGTGGATTTCGATGAGCGGATAATCCTTGTAAATGACCCGCACCTTGTCTTTGTACTGATCGAAGACGCCGGGGAACATGGTTTCGTGCATGCGGGCGCAGAAGGGGCACTCAAAGTCATCGTAGTTGACGATAGTCACCTTGGCGTCCTTATTGCCGCGGACGGGCCGCCCGTTGACGTCAATTTTCTTCATCAGGTCGGCGTAGGGGTCCTTGGTCAGATCCAGCTTGGTGAAGCGAACGAGAGATTTGTTGTCCTTGGAGAGCAGGAACTCGTGCGTCTGCTTGCGGGCGCCGTCGGCGAAGGTAAGGACCACCTTGTCGTAGTTGGGGAATTCGCTGGGCTCGCGTTTGCCCAGGGTAATCTGCACCCCGGCGGGGATGTTGTAGTAGGCGCGCACCTGGCGCTCCACGCGCCGGGTGACGTCCTGGTCCACGGATTGAGCCGTGCAGCCCAGGCACAGCAATAGCAGGGCAATGAAGCCGCGTCGCACAAAAAGCACTAAAAACCGCCTGTACACGGGAATAGGGAGATTATCTCACGAGAGGCAGGGGGTCCGCATTTGGCTTCAGACTTGCCCGGGAGACAAGTTGGCATAGAGGAGAACGAAGGTTTCGATTAAAAGATTGGTGTAAGCAGGTTAGTGGTCAACAGCGTTCGGTAACGTGGTACAAACAGCGCATGGCAGCACGTTCCACCCAGCCCGATTCCGGCGACCGCTCGCGCAATCTCTACGTTTTCGGCGCTACCTCGTTCTGCAACGACACCGCCACCGAGATGGCGTACTGGATACTACCCGCTTTCCTGCTGACCATCGGAGCGGGTCCGGCCAAGCTGGGGCTGATTGAAGGAGTAGCGGAGAGCGTTTCCTCGTTTGCCAAGCTCTTTTCCGGGCTACTCACGGATCGGGTTGGGCCGCGCAAGCCTCTAGTGGTCGCCGGGTACACGGTGGCCAATGTCTTAAAGCCGGTGCTGGCGATCACCACAGCCTGGTGGCAGGTGCTGCTGGTACGGTTCGGCGACCGCCTGGCCAAAGGCGTACGGGGCGCGCCACGCGACGTGATGCTGGCTGAGTCAGTGCCGCGGGAGAAGATTGGCACTGCTTTCGGCCTGCTGCAGACCATGGATTCAGCCGGGGCTATAGCTGGGCCTGCGGCGGCATTGCTCCTGCTAGGTTACTTCAGCTTTCGCGGCGTGTTCTGGGCGGCTGCCGTGCCGGGGGCGCTGGCGATTCTGATAGCGACTTTCGGCATTCGCGAGACCGGTAGTCTGCGGGATCGGGGTGCTTCTACGCCAGGGGTTGAAGGCGACCTCCCGCGAGTGGATAGACCGGCAGGGGAGGCCATTGCCACTGAACCTCCTTTGGCAGCCCTTGCTCAGACAAAGGGTTCACGCCATTTGCCCGCCGGCTTTTACTACCTGCTGTTTGCCGTGGGACTTTTCTCCCTGGGAAATTCCAGCGACATGTTCTTAGTGCTGCGCGCGCACGACGCGGGGATACCGGCACGGCACGCGCCCCTTCTGGGGCTGGTTTTTAACCTTGTGTATACAGCCATGTCGTGGCCTGCCGGTCGTCTAGCCGATGTGTTCTCCAAGCGCGCGATTGCTGCCGGCGGCTACCTGGTGTTCGCCGCGGTGTACTTCGTTTTTGCGCTGGCGCCTTCGCCGCATGCATTGTGGGTGGCCATGGCATGCTATGGGCTGTTTTATGCGCTGACGAATCCGGTTTTGCGCGCCCTGGTAGCGCAAACCTCTGGCGCCGAAATGCGCGGACGCGCCTTCGGCATCTTCTTCTTCGTGACCAGCGTGGCCGCGCTGCTCTCCAGCGTCATAACCGGGGAGCTGTGGAAGCACTACGGCGCACGGTTGCCGTTCTACCTGTCGGCAGGTCTGGCGGCGATAGCCGCGGGAATGCTGCTTGTAAACACCTTCTCGGATGGGGAGCAGAAGCGAATAGCAATTAGCATTTAGCAAATGTCGGTGGGCTGGCTAACTGCTAAGTGCCAACTGCTAAGGAAACTCTGATTAAGTACGATACAACAAACACAAGGTCCCTCGACTCCGCAGAATTGCCTAAAAAGAGGCAATTCTGCTTCGCTCGGGATGACAGATCGAACTTGACCAGAGCTTCCTTAAGTGCTGCCGACCGAAACGGTTTGCTCGTTCACGACCACAGCGCGCCGCTTTCGCAGAAATGCGAAGAGGATGATTTGCACCGCCAAGGCCGACGCGCCATCCAGATAAACATCGTGAATCGTGCCCGTGCGAGAGGGCAGGAAGGTCTGATGCCACTCGTCGAGGCTGGCGACGGCGGCGGTCATAAAGAAAGCAATAACTGACCAGGGCAACGCCCAGGCTGCCGCGCGGTAGGAGCCCAGCGTCGCCCGCCAGGCGCGGAACAGCAGCCAGCTCAGGATGCCGTAGCCGGTGACGTGTCCTACTTTGCGCAACACGGCGTTGGCCACGCTTACGCCCGAGATGTTGACCGGCCCAAAGAACGACGCCAGCAACTGGTACAAGACATGGCCGGTGTTCTGGGCGGATAACCAGGGAGTGGATTCGATCGCGATCAGGATGAGCCACAGTATGGCGGCGGTCCATTCGCGCCAGGGAAAGCTATTGGAGGCAGGAGTTTTCACGAGGGTCTAGTAGGATTGCAAGTTCAGAATAGCACCTCAAGAAAGCACTCAGCAGTCAGCATTCAGCACTCAGTCCCTTAGTGTATTGCCAAATCAGGAAGGTGGGCTGAATGCACGGCTGAATGCTGAGTGCTGAGTTTTCTACTCCAGCCGGTAGTTGGGCGCCTCGCGGGTGATGATCACGTCGTGCACGTGGCTCTCGCGCAGGCCCGCCATACTGATGCGCACAAAGCGGGCTTTTTGCTGCAATTCCGATATGCTGCCCGAGCCGCAGTAGCCCATGCCGGAGCGCAGCCCGCCCACCAGTTGCGTGACAATCATGGATATTGAGCCGCGATAAGGCACCCGGCCTTCAATGCCCTCGGGAACCAGTTTCGCCAGCCGGTTCTGGTCGCCCTCTTCTGTAGCCATGCCGGTGGAAGCCTCGCCGCCATCCAGTTGCTGAAAATAGCGCTCAGCGCCCGCGGACCCGGCCGCCATAGCGCCCAGCGAGCCCATGCCGCGATACTGTTTGAAGGAGCGACCCTGGTAGAGGATGGTTTCTCCCGGGCTTTCGTCGGTGCCGGCGAACAGCGAGCCGATCATGACCACAGATGCGCCTGCGGCCAGCGCTTTGGTGACGTCGCCCGAATACTTGATGCCGCCATCGGCAATGATGGGGATTTGGGCCTCGCGCGTGGCTCGGGAAGCTTCAGCGATGGCCGTGATCTGCGGCACCCCCGCGCCGGTGACGATGCGGGTGGTGCAGATGGAGCCCGGGCCGATGCCCACCTTGATGGCATCAGCGCCGCTGCGGGCCAGTTCGCAGGCGCCGTCAAAAGTGGCCACGTTGCCGGCCAGCAAGTCCACCTCGGGCAGCTTGGCCTTAATCGTCTTCACCGCCTCCAGCACCAGCGACTGATGGCCATGGGCGCTGTCAATGGCCAGCACGTCAACCTTGGCCTTCACCATTTCCTGCGCCCGCTCCAGGTAATCGCCGGTGGCGCCGATGGCGGCACCCACCCGCAAGCGCCCGTGCGAATCCTTGGCCGCGTTGGGATATTTCAGCTTCTTCTGGATGTCCTTGACCGTGATAAGGCCCTTGAGGTTGTACTTGTCATCCACCACCAGCAG
>DASSQB010000241.1:0-8177 GCA_035702725.1 Terriglobales bacterium
TTCACCGCGGCACGCAATACATGCGCGCCATCCAGCATTACTACAAAAAATTCGGCCGCTATCCCACGCGCATCGAGGACTTGGAAAACACCAACAACATCCGCTTCCTGCGCCGGCGCTACAAAGACCCCATTACGGGCAAGGATTTCCGCCTGCTGCACTTTGGCGAGGTGAATCTGGGCGCGGTGATGGGGATGAGCGGCGCGGGCGCCGGCATTATGGGCGGGGCTGCCGCTGCGGCGATGAGCGGAGCTTTCGGGCAGGGACAGACGGCCAATCCCAGCATGCTTGCTCAGCAAGCGGCCAGCATGTTAGCTCAGCAGGCTGGAGGCGCAATGGCCGGCTCGCCGGGAACCCCGGTACAGGGCATGCCCGGGTCAACTGCGACTTCGACGGACACGCAGGCCACCAGGGTTTTTGGTGGAGGGCCGATCATCGGAGTGGCCAGCACCAGCCACAAGACGTCCATTCGCGAATTCAACAAAAAAAACCACTACAACGACTGGTACTTTATCTACGATCCCAGCTTGGACCGTGGCGGCCTGGTGAAGGGCCCAGCGCAGCCGCCCATTCCGGGCACAGGGGGGTCGGTAGTGGGCGGGATTGGGGCTGGCGGGGCTCCAGGAGCGGGTCCCGCTGGAGCCGGTTCGCCAGGGTTCGGGAACCCTATGCCCGGTTTCGGAAACCCCGCTCTGCAGGGTCCGGGAGCGATGATTCCGGCCCAGCCGCAAGCTCAGCCGCAGCAGCAATGAAAAACAAGCTGTCTGGCTGACTAGCTGTCTAGCTCGCCCGCAGCTAAGTCTCAGGATGGACAGGCAGTTAGCTAGTCAGCCGGACACTAATTTCTTGCCACTTGCAGCCGCAGAAGGTCATCAAAACAAACAGCAAACAAGGGATTTACCGCTATTGTTTCGTAGAGAAGCCGGGTCCCGGATTTGTTATAATCAGTTGGCGTTTTGAAGGAGAGAGGAATGGCAACCACAACCGCAAATGTAACCAAGACCGCCCCTATCAATCTGAGCCCCAAGGCGATCAGCAAGGTCAAGGAAATCATGGGGCAGCAAAACCCGGTCCCTGCCGGACTACGGGTTGGAGTGCAGGGTGGCGGATGCTCCGGGTTCTCCTATGCTATGTCGTTTGAGAACGCTGCCGGGATGATGGACAAAACGTTTGATTTCGATGGGTTAAAGGTATTCGTGGACGCCACCTCGCTGATGTACCTGAACGGCTGCAACATTGACTACATTGAGAGCCTGGAAGGTGCCGGCTTCAAGTTCGACAATCCCAACGTAAAGAGCACGTGTGGGTGTGGATCGTCGTTCCAGGTATAAGCTTCCAAGAGTTAATGTGAAAAGCCCCGCCGAGGCGGGGCTTTTGTTTTGCACCGGTGTTGCTTATTGCCAAGCGGGGCTATAATGATGCCGGCCCCCTACTGCGGTTCCGGCTGCCCGTCCCAATTGGCCGGGTCCGAGGCTGGGCGAGCAAGCTTCAATCAGAAGCGAGGTGCCGGTATGTCCTCTCTGGCGTGGCTGCTGATCGTCTGGGGCGTTCTGACCACAATCCTGATCGTGCTGCTCATCTACCGCAGTACCCTGACCATGCGGGAAGACGACCAACTGTTCCTGGATGAATCTGAGTCGCATATGCAACTGGAACAGATGGAAGTTATGCGCAAGGTCAACAAGATCAACCCCCTGGTGCGCGGTTTTGGGGCGAGCTCGGTCGTGCTCATCCTGGTGATTGCCGGCCTCTGGATTTACCGGGGACTCACCATGGTGCAATAGAGCGGCTGGAGCGGTTGTGGGCGGTGGCAGTGCGGGTGGGGCTGCCCCCTGAGGTGATGTGTGCCAGGGCATTGTTCCCGTTTTGGGCACCAGACTGGCAGTAATTCCATCCGACGCGCCGTGTTTTCCCCGCCACCGACGTAAAATAATTTCAGAAATATCCTGATGACTAGTGGGCCTCGCGGGGGTGTCCCCTGCGAGTCGCCCCGAGCCTTGGCCTGGAGGGCAGAGGAGAGCGGGCACGGTGCGAGGTGTAGCAGCGCCCAGCCCGGATCTATCCTCGGCTTTTTAACGTCCCCGCGATCCAGAAGGAGGCCCTTCATGAAAGCACGTATTCTGATTTTCCTGGCAGTGGTGTCGCTGCTGCTGGTGATTACGCCGGCGGTGTCACAGGTTATCGAAGCCAGATGGACAGCGAACGTTCCCTTTGATTTCGTGGTGGGCGACACACAGATGCCGGCCGGCGAGTACATGGTCAAGTCTAACCCGCACACCATGCGCCTGACGGTGATCAACAAAGAGACGCAGCAGAAGGCGTTCGTGTTCACGCATGACATTGAAAACCTCAAACCCAACGAGAAGACGGCGCTGATTTTCCAGCGCGACGGCGACCGCCATGTGCTGCACCAGATTTGGGGAGAGAGTGAAGGCCATGGCCACGACGTGGTACATGGCAACGATGTGATTGAACTGATGAAGGTGAAGTAGTTCCGACCCATCGTGGCCGCCGGGAAGAAACGAGGGCGTTTCTCGGCGGCCTTTGCTGTCTCTACACAATTCCCCTACGAGATGTAGCCCCGGTCTCCCCACCCCCGCAAATGGGCTGGCCCAGAGTTCTGTAAAGAGTGATAACACCGGTTCTCGACAGTTGTGCGAACATCGCTGGGGCGAGAACCGGTATTTGTAACAGGTTGTGTCTGGTGCCGGACAATGCTATGGTTGGCGAATCGGATACGCATCTTTTCCGCCGCATTCAGCCAGCCAACCTCTGCGACGGTTTCCTGCGCAAAAGATAGAACAGGGGGGCTCGCTCTTTGGGACGGCCTGAACGCGCCAGTCAGTTTAAGTGGGAGACTAAGATGCCGTGTTTTTCATGTAATTCATGCAATGTGGAGGCATTTCCCACTGAGATGGTCTTCCATTTTTCCGGCCTGCAAGACTTGGACCAGCCCCAGATTTTCCTCTTCCCTAGCGTTGCGGTCTGCTTAGATTGCGGATTTTCGTGCTTTGCCACCCCGGAAAAGGAAGCAGCGCTACTGGCAACAGGTGCTGTGCACCTGAAACCGGGAAACGGTAGGGGCCGACCTGCCAATCGAGGGCCAGCTCAGGACTAATGCTTCGGGGCCGAATATCACCTAACTGCGGTTCGGGCACTTGGGCACGCAGTTCCTGCAAAGCTACAAGTCCTCCAGTTGCTGTGTTATCGGTGGCCGCTTAGGCCAGCAACATATATCCGCACGGTCGTCTCGTGGAGGAGTAGACTTGCAATAGAACATCTCCATACGCATTTCCTCCCACCCTCATACGGTTGGTTCCTTTGCGCATCCAGATGCGGTGTGCTGAACGCCCGCGCAAAGGAACGTGATGAAACCACCTAAGCAGCAATACAAGAATCGAGTGTTGGCATCCCTGCCGAAAGCTGAGCTTAACCGCCTTGCGCCTTACTTGGTTCCTGTAACCCTGAAAGTGCACACCCAACTGCTGGACGGGAGAGCCGATCACGCATTCTTTTTGGAAGAGGGACTTGCTTCGGTTGTCTTACCCATGAAAGACGGGAATACGGTTGAGGTTGGCGTCGTCGGCAAAGACGGGGTGGTTGGCCTCCCCGTCCTGCTCGGTGCAGAAAGAATGCCGGGAGAGACGTTCATTCAGGTAGAAGGCTCTGGTTTTCGCATCAAGGCAAAACGCCTGAAGGAAGAGTTCGAGCGACCGGGCGTGCTACGTCGTCACCTTCACAAATACCTGATGGCCAATCTCGTTCAGAGTGCGCAAAATGCCGCTTGCAACCGCCTGCACCCCATTGCCGAGCGACTTGCCCGATGGCTTCTTACCTGCCATGACCGGGTGCACACTGACCTTATGCCGCTCACGCACGAATTTCTCGCCCAGATGTTGGGCGCACCACGTACTACGGTCACCCTGGCCGCAGGAATGCTCCAGCAAGCTGGCCTAATTGACTACACACGGGGTCAGGTAACCATCAAGAACCGCTCGGGGCTTGAGGAAGCCGCCTGCGAGTGCTATGGGGTGGTGCGGAAAGAGTTTCAGCGGTTAGGCTTGCTTTAGGTCTGGTAAATGACAGACGGAGGCCCCCGGTACCTGTAGTGTTATACGCGAAGGATGCCGATTTCTGTGCTGGGTGGCAGAAAACGGTATTTTATGCCAACTCACCCTCCGTACGAAGGAGCGGTTATGGCGAACGCTGATACTCTTCATTCGTGTGTTCGCACTCTTGTCGTAGATGATTATGAGCCGTGGCGACGGCAGGTTTGCTCGATGCTCAAGGCCCGGCCGGAATTGCAGGTCATTGCCGAAGTTGCGGATGGATTGGAAGCGGTGCAGAAAGCCGGAGAATTGCAGCCGGATTTGATTCTGCTGGACATCGGCCTTCCAGGCCTAAATGGAATAGAAGCTGCGAATCGCATCCGCCAAGTCGCTCCCGGCACGATAATTCTCTTCTTAACTCAGAACAGTGATAAAGAGATGGTACGGGCAGCTTTGAGTACTGGAGCGCAAGGATACGTCCTGAAGACAGATGCCGGGCGTGAACTCTTACCTGCTGTGGCAGGGATTCTTGATGGGGATGATTTTTTCAGTAGTGGAATCAAATGGGACGACTCTGGCGACACCGAGGATACGTAAACACCCCCTCCGACTCAGATGAATACGCCCGATTCCCCGTCACTGCCTAATCCGGAGCGGACTCTTTTTCCGCGAGGACTCGCAATTCGGTTTCAGAAATTGAAAATTCCGTGAAGCCACAATCTCCACAGACCACAACCTTTGGAAACACCCACACGATGGGTTTGTCCAAACCCTTGAGGCCGGGGAAATGAAGGGCGATTTCGGCGTTAAACTGGCGCTCATTGTCGGATTGGCACGATTTGCACGGCACTATCTAATCCGTAAAAGAAACCTTTTCGAGATTACAGTAGTCGCCGCTCCTCGCGTCTGCCGTGACCGGCATCATCTACATATGTGACCACGGGCACGGCCCGCCTGGCTTTTTGCACCGGAATTGTGAATGCTGTTGTGAAATCGTCTTATCATTTTTCATTTAACCCGCGCTGTCCACCCCCTTCCCATTCCTCCTTCTTCCCCTTCCCCTGCTGCCGCCCTGCTATCCTTTCCCCTTTCCGCCGCCCCGAAAAGTGCTCCGGAGCCGCATTTTCCCGCATGAAGTGAGACCCCTTGCGGGACCAATTTATGCGGGTGCGGCGTGGTTTGGGGGATGCGTTGAACCCCTATTCTTAGCAGGTTTGGGGCGTGTGTGCGCCCGGACCAGCCATTTATGCGGGTGCGCGTGGTGTTCACATGCCGGAACGGAGCCGTGGGGGTGGGTGGTGTAGTATGCCCCCGTAACGAGTTACGTCTCTATCCCAGCCAATAGGCGCATCGCAACCTCCGCCGCGATTGACAGCCGACGTACACTGTTTGCCCCAGGTTAGAACATGGCGATTTTTGATGCCGTCTTCGTCGGCAGTGGAATCAACTCGCTGGTAGGCGCGGCCTTGCTCTCGAAAGCGGGATGGAAAGTCTGCGTGCTGGAACGCAATTCCTGGCTGGGCGGCGCCATCCGGACGGCGGAGTTAACCGAGCCGGGTTTCGTGCACGATGTTTTTTCCGCCTGGCACCCGCTGTTCGCGGGCTCGGAGGCGTTCGGGCTTCTGAACAAGGACCTGACGGCGCGCGGGCTGGAATATCTTAATACCGACTATCCCACCGCTACCTTGATGCCTGACGGCAACGCGGCCTTTCTTTCCACGTCTCAGCCAGCCAATGTCGAGGAGTTCGAGCGGCTGGCGGCGGGCGATGGCAGCGCTTGGTCGCAGACAGTAGATGAATTTCTGAAGAACGCCGAGCTGGCTTTCGGGCTGCTGGGAACGGAGCTCTGGTCGGGCGCCGGTCTGCGACTAGCCACCAAGTCCTTCCGGCGCTTGCGCACTCGGGGCGCGCTGGAGTTCTCCGCCGAACTGCTGGGCGCCAGCCGCGACTGGCTCACCTCCACTTTTCGCTCTCCCGCGGTGCATGGGCTGTTTGCTCCCTGGGTGCTGCACATGGGACTGGGACCGGAGGGTGCAGGCTCGGGGCTGATGAATAAGATCATCGCCGTGGCTCTGCAGATGGGAGGTATGCCAGTGCCACGTGGCGGCGGAGCGCGACTGGCGGACGCGCTGGTGCGGCTGATCGGCGATGCCGGCGGGCAACTCGAAACCGGCGCTCATGTTGAGCATGTGGAGGTAAAGAATGGCCGAGCCGTCGGCGTGCGCTCGCAAGGCAAGCTGATCGAGGCGCGCAAAGCCGTAGTCTGCAGCGTCACTCCGCAACAACTCTACACTCAGCTGCTGGAGCGGCGCGTTTTGCCCGACTGGGCAGTGTCACAGGCGCAGCGGTTCCGCTACGGACGCGCCGACATGCAGATTCATCTGGCGCTGTCGGAGCCGCCGCGCTGGCCAGGCAATGATGGGCGTTTTCTGCGGACGGCCATCGTCCACGTTAACGACGGACTGGACGGGGTTTCGCGGGCGGTCAACGAAGCTGAGCGCGGGCTGATTCCCGCCGACCCCACGGTGGTAGTGGGACAGCCCATGGCCGTGGATGCCTCGCGCGCGCCTCAGGGCCGCTGGATTTTCTGGCTGCAGCTGCAGGAACTGCCCAGCCGTCCGAAAGGCGATGCTGCCGGGAAACTCGACACCGGCGACGGTACGTGGACGGAATCACTTCGCGAGCGCTATGCCGACCGCGTAATTGCCAAGCTGGCGCGGCAAATTCCCAACCTGGAGAGCTCCATCATGAAGCGGGTAGTGCTCTCGCCCGCCGACTTGGAAGGCGCCAATATCAACCTGGTGGGCGGCGATCCGTATAGCGGATCTTGCGCGCCTGACCAGTTCTTTTTGTGGCGCCCATTCGCGGGTGTGGCCAACCACCGCACGCCGGTGCACGGGTTGTACCACATAGGGGCTTCGACGCATCCAGGGCCGGGGTTGCATGGAACGTCAGGGTTGCTGGTGGCCAAGCATCTGCTGGGTGCGCGGAGATTGAAGAAGCTGACGAGCGAGTGATGCCCAGGTCGCGCTCGCTCGGGACGACCAAAAAACGGAACGAGCCGCACGCCTCCCCTTCATCGCTGTAAGCAAAAAGCGACCGGCCTGACGTCGTTAGCAGGTCTCAATGTCCCGGCGGAAATGCCGGAGCATTCGAAAAGCAGGTCCTTCGCTGCGCTCAGGATGACAATCATGATGACAATCATGAGAGGGGCAGGATGACAATCATGAGCGTGGTCGGCGCAGCAGCCGACATCCCCTAAGCGACAGCACATCAAAATCGCTCTATTCCGGGATGTCGGGATGGCGGGTGGCCAGGCGGTAGCGGCCGGAATGGAAGACCAGGGGCTCGCCGTCGGAATATTTGTAGTCCTCCACCTCTCCCAGAAAAATCACGTGGTCGCCGCCATCGTACTGCCGCACATTGCGGCAAACGAAGTGCGCGTTCACGCCGCTGAGCAGAGGCACGCCGGCAGGGCCTTCAGCAAACTCAACTCCGGAAAACTTATCGGGCAGCGGAGTGGAGAATTGCCGGGAAAGGTGGTGCTGGTTGCCGGCCAGCACATTCACCGCAAAGTGGGTGGCGTGAGTAAAGTCGGCAAAGCTGGGAGCCTGGCGCGACAGGCTCCACAGCACCAGGGGCGGATCCAGCGACACCGAGGAGAAGGAATTGACGGTCACTCCCACTCTGCGTCCATCGGGTGTGCGGGCGGTTACTACTGTGACGCCGGTAGCAAACTGGCCGAGCGCGCGACGAAAGTCGCGGCGGTCCAGGCGGTCAGCCACCGCCTTAGCCTGCTGGCGAACGAATTTGTCAGCCTCGGCGGGATCCGTAAACCAGGGAAACAGGGTGCGCGGATCATCGAAGCCGTTGACCACGGCAGCACCCACCGCCTTGATCCTGCCGGCGCAATCCAGCAGCTTGAGCACGTGGGCAGGCGGCTTGAGCAGCAGGTTGGTCCACTCCACCACCCACTGCGCATAGCCCGTCCAGTAGCGTTCGAAAGTGTGCTGCATCCATTCGGCATCGGCGGATTTGTCGCCACGCTCAACAATGCTCTCCAGGTAAATTTCGGCGCAGCGCGCGGCATTGTTGGAACCTTGTCCGGTGATGGGATCGTTGAGAACA
>DASSQB010000242.1:0-3803 GCA_035702725.1 Terriglobales bacterium
CGATCAGAACGTGCCCGGTTTCAAATCCCGGCTGTGCTTTCTGCAGCGAGACCAGCGTCCTCAGCAGCACACCCGCGCTCGCCAGCAGGAGGAATGACGCGGCGATTTGGGTAATTGTGAAGACGCGAATTCGACGACGGCTGCTCGTGGTGACGCGGCCGGTACCACTCATCAGCCCCAGGTCGCCCGACCTGTCCGCGGAAGGCAGGCGGGGAACGAAAGCAAGAAAGACCGCCGCTGCCAGCGCCAGAGCCAGGCCCATCCCCAGCAGGCTGAAATCAACGGTCATATCCGCTGCCCTCACCGAGAATCGCAACGCGTATCGCGCGAGCACAGTAACCATCGGCATGGCTACCAGCACGCCAGCCAGCCCTCCGCTGCCGCACAAGACCAGGCTTTCCGCCAACAGCGACCGGCGGATGACGGCAGCGCTTGCTCCCAGCGCGGCGCGCACCGCCAGCTCCGATTCGCGGCGAACAGTCCGGGCCAGGATCAGGTTCGCTACGTTTGAGCAGGCAATCACGAACAGCAAGCCTGAGGCGCCAAACAACAGCCACAATACGGTGCTGGCGTGCGCGTTGATCTGCTCCCGCAACCGCCGGGCCTCGATCTGGAAGTGATACTGCGGTTTGTAAACTTCAGGATGAGCCGCCGTCATGGCCCCGTACACAGCCCGCAGCTCTGCGCGCGCGGAGTTAAGGCTGGCCCCAGGGGCCAGCCGGCCGAACACATCCGTCATGCGGTGCTCGCGGCCCTGTACCATTGTCGCCGACAGGTGGTGCGGGCTGGTGACGATGTTGGCGATCAGCTCCGTTTCCGCCGGATAAGGGATGGAGGGCTCCAGAACCCCGACAATAGTGGCGGAGCGAACTTGCATCATGCTCCCCAGCCGGATCACCTTTCCTATCACGTTGGGATCGGAATGCAGCGTAGTGACCCAGAATTTGTAAGTGAGCACTACGGCGCCGGCGGCGTTGGGGCCATCGTCTCGTGCGTCCAGCAGGCGGCCCAACACCGGCTTCAGTCCCATCACCTCAAAATAGTTGCCGTCAACTACGCCAGCGTGGATTTCGCGTGTCTGGCCGAATCCCTGCGCGGTGAAGTCAACGGTGGAGAAGGTGCCGAGTTTGCTGATGGTCTTTAAGTGGGCGCCTAGGTCCGCGATCTCGGGAATTGAGAACGTGGCATTGTCCACTTGCAGGCCCGGCGCGCTCTGCTGCACATAAATCAGGCGCTCTTCATCGCGATTCACCAGCGGACGCAGCAGCACACCCCGCACCACGTTGAAGATGGCCGCATTCGCGCCAATGCCCAGCGCCAGTGTAAGTGCCACCGTGACCCACAGCGCCGGGGTCCGCCTCAGCGAACGCAGGGCGACCCTCAAGTCGCCCAACAGCGCAGCTGCATTCGCAACCCAGTAACTGATTCCACCTGTGTTGCCTTCCAACTCGTCGAAGGTGTGGAACGTCATTTGTCCCCTCCGATAGTTTTGCCAGCGGCCCACGGCCGACGGACTCGGCCAGTAGCAAACGCGTCAGCCGGCGTGACGGGTACGCGTTCCTTCTTGCTGAATTACCCCGGTACCGAACTTGATCACGAGCACCCAGCGGCCGGCGAGGTCCGAAAGAACGTGGCACGTAGGACGACGTACCTACGACGATGTACCTACGCAAGCTGCTTGCCACTGCCAACCCATTGCTAAGCCGCTGGAAATTAGATAAATAGGGCTATATGTGGCGTCCTCTCGCTGGTCGGCAATGTCCGATTGCGGAACTGCCCTGCCCGGAAGCGAACACTCGAGGCCGCCTAAAGGAGAGGCCCGGCCACCATTATGACTAAAGACGACATTCAGCTGCTGTACGAATACGACCGCTGGGCGAACGCCAGGGTTTTGCACGCGGCCTCCACCCTCAGCGTTGAGGAGTTCACGCGTGATCTGGGGGGCAGCTTCCGTTCTGTGCGCGACACGCTCGTGCACATCGTCGGCAGCGAGTGGGCTTGGCTGACGTATTGGAAGGAACCGTCCCCCAGTTCCGCCTTCCTCGAAGACTTGTGGGCGCGGGAGGACGCTCTGTTTAATCCGAATGCGTTTCCTGAGCTCGCTGCGATGCAATTAAAGTGGGCGGAAGTCGAAAGAGAACAAGTCGTGTTTGTGAATCAGGTAACAAATGAATCGCTGCGCCGGATGCTTCCTGTTCGCGAAACACAAATCAGTCTGGCGCACCTTATGCAACATTTGGCGAACCATTCCACTTACCATCGTGGTCAAGTCGCGCTCATGATGCGGCAGCTTGTCGCTAAACCGCTGGCCACGGACTTCGCCATGTTCTTGATGGAGGGGCGCAGCGGAAGAGCAGCTGCACAGTAGTCGGTAAACCGAAAGTCATCCAGGGCCGAACTGGGGCTGGCCAAGAGCATCACAGTCCCCCGTCATTCGGAAACTGATTTCACTTCTGCCGCTTTGCGGTAGCCTCGACGTTCACCAGGATCTGATCGAGTTCTTCACGGTCAAAAAACCGGCCGTTGGCGATGACGGCGCTGATTTTCCTGGTGTTCCGGATGTCTTCGAGCGGGTTTGCGCTCAGCAACACCAGATCGGCGATCTTGCCAGGTTCAACTGAACCAAAGCTGGCTTCCATCCCAAGAAATCTCGCCGGGTTGCTGGTGGCCGTCTGCAGCGATTCCATGGGCGTGAAGCCGGACTCGACAAAATTGGCTAGTTCATCGTGCAAGCTGAAGCCCGGCATAATGTAAACGCCCGGAGCAGTATCCGTTCCTGCCATGAACGGTACTCCGCCACGGTGCAGCGCGCCGACTATTTGCAGATTGCGCGTGAAGTACTCACGGCGCAGGGCCAACGGATTGCGTAAAAGGTCGGGCATCATCTCATCGGTGAAGCGGCGCCAGGTTACATCGCGCCAGTAGGCAGGAACGTACTTGTCGAGCGGCTGGTGCTTCAGGTCGCGCTGGTCGAGAAATGTTCCTCCACGTTGCCAGGCCAGCGTGGGTACCTGCCAGGTCTGGTTCTGCGCGAGGAGCTTGATAAGCGAGTCGCACTTTTGCTCGTCCTGCGTGGTCAGCAACAGCTTCAGGCTGCCTTCGCCCTGGATGAATTTATCCTCCTGTGTAGAACAACCTTCGAAGATCCCCATCAGGTGCTCAATGCTCTTCTGCCCCGCTGCGACAACTTCCCGGATGCGAACTTTGTCCGGCACGTGGCCGACAATGGGCAAGCCCTGTTTGTGGGCTTCCGCAGCAGCGGCAAGATAGGCATCGTGCGAAATAACTGACTGGACCTTGATGAAGTCCACGCCCTGGGCCTTGAGCGTGTCCACGGCGGCCACCGCACTGGCCGGAGTGGTAACGGGAATGGAACTGGGAAAGCGCAGTTTTCCGTTGGGCAAATACCCATCGAGCATGGGGCCGGAGATGACCAGGCGCGGGCCGATGATTTTCCCGTCCGTGATCTCTTTACGCCACCCCAGGAGAACCGGAACGTCTCCGCCCATATCGCGCACACCGGTGACACCGTTGGCGATAAAGAGCGGCAGAATGATATCGCGTCCACCCGGGAACCAATCGCCAAAGGCGGAGTGAACATGCATGTCCCAAAGGCCCGGAATCAGATATTGACCGGTGGCATTGATCACCCGCGCGTTGTTCGGTGGCTGGAGTTTTTCCGCCCCGGTAACCGAGGTGATGCGACCGTTGGTGATAACCACGGTCTGATTTGCCTCAGCCGACGACGTACCCGGATTGATGACAGTAGCGTGGGTAATGACAATCGGGGCCGGTGCGGACTG
>DASSQB010000243.1:0-7465 GCA_035702725.1 Terriglobales bacterium
GGGCCGAGTCTTCGAGCCGGTTAGACGGGTCGGAGCCCCGTCCCCACACAAGCTCAGGCGAGCTGCGCTCGCCACGCCCGGGGCAAAGCCCCGGGCCCACACAGGCCATCTCCGGACGGGCAGGGTTGCCGGTCCCCACACAGAAAGAGGCGGCCGCACAGCTGATCATCACCGGGCCAAACACGGGCGGGAAGACCGTGGCGATCAAGACCATCGGGCTGCTGGTACTGATGGCGCAGGCGGGGATGCCGGTTCCGGCGGAGAGGGCGAAGCTGCCGGTTTTTGACGCGGTGCTGGCGGATATTGGGGATTACCAGTCCATTGAGCAGAACCTCTCCACGTTTTCGGCGCACGTCACCAACATTGATTTCCTCTCGCGCAAGGCGACGGCGGAGTCGCTGGTGCTGCTGGACGAGTTGGGGTCGGCCACGGATCCGGAAGAAGGCGCGGCTTTGGCCGTGGCGATAGCGGAACATTTCCGACAGCTGGGCGCGCTGACGGTTATCTCGACGCACCACACCTCGCTCAAAGTGTATGCGGCGAACACGGCAGGGGTGCTCAACGCGGCGGTGGGCTTCGATGAGCGAACGCTGCAGCCCACCTACGAGCTGAAGGTGGGTGTGCCGGGAGCGTCGGCAGGCATCAACATCGCGCAGCGGCTGGGACTGAATCCCGCCATTATCGAGGCGGCGCGGGCGCGGCTGGGGACGCAGGCGCAGGATGTGGGGCGGTTCCTCGACCGCTTGCATGCCGAGCTGCGCCAGGCAGAAGGTGAGCGCCTGAAGCTGCAGGCGCGGGAGCAGGAACTGGCGCGGGAGCGGGCTCACCTGGAAGCTGAGGGCATGAAGGAGCAGCGGGCGAGAGTGCGGGAGATGGAGAAAAAGCTGGAAAGCCTGCTGCGCGATTTCGAATACCAGGCGCGGGAGATGGTGGCGGCAGTGCAGGAGCGGGCGGCGGCGCTGAAGCTCTCCAAGGATGCGGAGCGGCGGGTCGCGCGCTTGCGGCGGGAGTTCAAAGAGCAGTTCGACGCGGCGGTGGTGGCACACCATACGGGCGCGGATGTGGGCGATCCGCACGCGCGCCCGCAGGAGGTACAGCACGTGGCCGAAGGCGATACGGTGAAGCTGAAGTCGCTGGGCCGCACCGCGGTGGTCAAGCGCAAACTGGATGGCGGCGCCTACGAGGTGGAAATCGGCACTATGAAGATGCGGGTGCCGCATGACGACGTCGCGCAGGTGCTGGCGCGGGCGGCGGACAATCCGGTGGCGGCGGCGCGGGCGCGGGGAATTTCGGTGAAGCTGGAGAAGGAGGACCTGAGCGCGCCGTCGGAGATTAACGTGATCGGTCAAACAGTGGACCAGGCCACCAGCGCAGTAGAAAAGTTCATAGACCGGGCGTTTCTGGCGGGGCTGCAGCGGGTGAGGGTGGTGCACGGCAGCGGGATGGGAATTCTGCGCAAGTCGCTGCGGCAGATGCTGCAGCAGCACCCGCAGGTGGCCTCGGTGAGCGAGCCGCCACAGAACGAAGGCGGAGGCGGTGCGACGGTGGTGGAGTTGAAGGTGTAGAGGCGGGGCGGAGCCCCGTGCCCACACGTGATTGACAAGAGTGGCAGCACAGGTCAGGATTACGCCAACTTGAGGGCGTGAGCATGCAGGTCGGGGCCGTTGTCTCCCACTATCGCATCAGCGGAAAGTTGGGCCAGGGCGGCATGGGAGTTGTGTATGCCGCCGAGGACACGCGCCTGGGCCGCCACGTGGCGCTCAAGTTCCTGCCGGAAAATCAGCGCGATGAGCAAGCGCGGGAGCGACTACAACGAGAGGCGCGGGCCGCCTCTGCCCTGAACCATCCCAACATCTGCACCATTTACGACGTGGGGGAGCATCAGGGCGAGTATTTCATCGCCATGGAATTGCTGCAGGGCGAGACGCTGCAACAGCGGTTGTGGCGCGGCTCGCTGCCGCTGGACATGGCACTGGAAATTGGCATCCAGCTGAGCGATGCCCTGCATGCGGCGCACACCAAAGGGATTCTGCACCGCGACATCAAGCCATCGAACATTTTTCTAACCGAGCATGGGCAGGCCAAGCTGATGGATTTCGGCCTGGCGCGCAGCTTGCGCCCGGCGGTCGTGAGCAAGGCGTCGGACCTTACCGCCAGCATGGGCGACCCTCACCTGACCAGCCCGGGGACGGCGCTGGGCACAGTGGCCTATATGTCGCCGGAGCAGGCGCGGGGAGAGGAACTGGACGCGCGTTCAGACCTGTTCTCATTAGGGGCTGTGCTCTATGAAACCGTAACCGGGCAAGGGCCCTTCACGGGGAACAGCACAGCGCTGATCTTCGACGCCATTCTGAACCGCGATCCGACACCAGTCTCAGGGGTGAACGCGAAATTGCCACCGGAACTGGAGCGCATCCTGAGCAAGCTTCTGGAGAAAGACCGGGAACTGCGCTACCAGTCGGCGGCGGAACTGCGGGCTGACCTGAAGCGGCTGAAGCGGGACAGCGAGTCGGGCAAGACCGCAGCGGTGTCACCTGTGCCTGTGAAAGGCACAATGCACCACATGGGCTGGTGGGCGGCCGGCATTCTCTTCATACTCGCGCTGATTGCGGGCGGCGTAATCTACCGGTCAGGCAAGCCTGCCGCTCCTGCCAGCAGCCAATGGCAGCAGCTCACTTTTCTTGCCGATTCAGCCGTGTATCCGGCGCTTTCGCCGGACGGGCGCATGCTCGCCTTCATTCGTGGCGACGATCCGTTTCTTTCTACCGGCGACATTTACGTAAAGCTGCTACCTGACGGAGAGCCGGTCCAGCTCACGCACGACGGACGCATGAAGCTGAGTCCCGTTTTCTCGCCCGACGGTTCGCGAATTGCATACGGCACGGTTGATCCCTGGGACACCTGGGTGGTGCCCGTGCTCGGCGGCGAGCCCCATCTCATGCTGCCCAACTCTTCCTCGTTGACCTGGATCGAGAAGGGAAACCGGCTGCTGTTTTCCGAGATTAAGGAGGGGCTGCACATGGGGGTGGTGACCAGCGACGAAGCGCGCGGGCACAGCCGTGACGTGTACATTCCACCGGGTGACCGCAGCATGGCCCACCACTCCTATCTTTCGCCGGATGGCCACTGGGTGCTGGTAGTGGAAATGGACCGGCACGGCGAACTGCTGCCTTGCCGCGTGGTGCCCTTTGAAGGCGGACCGGCGAGAGAAGTCGGACCGCCCGGCGCGGCCTGCCTGGCGGGAGCCTGGTCCACAGATGGAAGATGGATTTACGTTGATGCTAACCAGGGCGATAGGTATCACATCTGGCGGCAACGCTTCCCAGACGGGCAGCTGGAACAGCTAACCTCGGGTCCCACCAGCGAAGCGGGGATCGAAATGGCCGGCGACGGCAAATCGCTAGTGACCTCGGTGGGCAGCGACGACTCCACCGTGTGGGTGCACGATGAGCGCGGCGAGCGGCAGATTTCTTCGGAAGGCAGCGCCGGCGCTCCTCAATTCTCTCCTGATGGGAAATTGCTTTACTTCATCATGGAGACAGGCCAGGGCCCAGGAGCGGAATTGTGGGAGGCAGACCTGGCCAGCGGCAAGAGTGAGCGCATGTTGCCGGGCTACGCCATGGAGCAATACTCGGTTTCGAATGACGGGAAATGGATTGCATTCGTGCAACGGGACGAGAAGCGCAAGTCGCACATCTGGGTGGCAGCCACAAACCACCGGTCGTCACCCAGACAAATCACGCGTGGCAGCGAAGAAGATTCTCCGCATTTTTTGCCCACTGGAGACCTTGTTTTTCGCGGGTTGGAAGGCCCCTCGAACTTTCTTTACAGGGTAAGACTCGACGGCACCAGGGCGCGAAAGATTACAGAAATGAAGATTTTTGATTTCGAAGGAATCTCGCCCACAGGCCGTTGGGCAGTGGCCACCGCCGGTGGCTCCGACGAAGAACGCCCTTACGCCGTGCTGGCTTTCCCGGTGGAATCGGGCACACCGGTAACCATTTGCCGGGCGCTCTGCAGGCCGCGTTGGGACGCAGAAGGCAAGTTCATATACCTGGCGTTCGCGCAGGAGGCGGAGCAAGTCAACTATGCGCTACCCCTGCAACCGGGCTCTGGGCTTCCAGCGGTGCCAGCCCATGGGCTGACGGGAAGCGCCGATGCTTCGCAAGTGAAAGGTGTAAAGGTGATGCGGCACAGCCTGCTGGCGCCGCTGAACGACGCGGTTTATGCATTCGTCCGCAGCACTACGCGGCGGAACATCTACCGGATTCCGCTGCAGTAGCGCTGAACCGCTCGAGACAACATTTTAAAAGCGGCAGCTGAGCAGCAAAAATCAGACGGAAGGTCCCTCGACTCGGGGCGGGATTGGTTAGCCCGCCCCCGCTCGGGATGACAGGGGAAAAGGTTATTTGATTTCAGCGGTTGATGTTGAGAGTGGCGACGTCGGGCTCGTAACCCTCGTCGCGCAGGGTTTGCGTGGCGGCGGAACGTAGCGCCTGCTGGTCGGCATCTTTGGGCAGGGAGCAGTGGCGGCGGATGACCTCTTCGCCGCTGACAATGCGGACCAGCCAATTGGATTTGCCAGGGTCCCAGGAAAGTTCAACGCGATCAGCGCGCATGGAGTGCCCTCCTAGAAGTGCCGTCCCTACGGGACTTGAAATTCTCTTTTTGAACTGCTACCCAGGACTACCGTCCTGGGCTTTACTATGCCGCCCCTGCGGGGCTGGCAATAGCAGGTTCATCGTGTACAACGGTACAAACACAAGGTCCTTTGACTCGCGCTCTTTTCGCTTCGCTCAACTCGCGCTCGCACAGGATGACAGTTTGAGCACTATTGCGTCCGCAGCGCTAAAGCGCTGCTCCACCCAAAACCGAACACCGAGGTGAGGCGCATGTCCACACACAAGCCATACCAAACCCAGGCGAGCTGAGCTCGCCCTGCCCGGGGCAAAGCCCCGGGCCCACACAGGCTTCTACTCTTCCACTTCCACTACTTCGCCGCGCTCGGCCTTGGCCTGGGTGATGATCTTCTCCTGCAGGGCCTGGGGAACGATGTCGTAATGCGACATTTCCATGTTGAAGCTGCCGCGGCCCTGGGTCATGGAGGTCAGGTCAGCGCCGTAGGTCAGCATCTCGGCCATGGGCACCTGGGCCTTGACGATGGTCTTGCCGCCCTTGTTGTCCATACCCTGAATGCGCCCGCGGCGCCCGTTGAGGTCGCCCATGATGGAGCCGGCAAACTCGTCGGGCACGGTGATCTCCACCGACATGATGGGCTCCAGCAGCGTGGGCTTGGCCTGCTCCATGGCCTTTTTGAAGGCGATGCGGCCGGCCATCTTGAAGGAAAGCTCGTTGGAGTCGACGTCGTGGTAAGAGCCGTCGTAGAGGATCACCCGAAAATCCACCACCGGGTAGCCGGCCAGGAAGCCGCGCTGCGCCGCTTCCACAATGCCCTTCTCCACCGCGGGGATGAAGTTACGGGGGATAGCACCGCCGAAAATGTCGTTGACAAACTCGAAGTTGCCGCCGCGGGGCAGCGGCTCCATCTTGATCTTGCAGTCACCGTACTGGCCGTGGCCGCCGGTCTGCTTCTTGTGGCGGCCCTGCACGTCGGCCTTGCCGCGGATGGTTTCGCGGTAGGGTACCTTGGGCGCCTTCAGGTTGACCTCGGTGTGATAGCGCTTCTTGAGCTTGGAAACAATTACTTCGATGTGCTGCTGGCCGGTGCCGGCGATGAGGAATTCCTTGGTCTGCTCGTCGCGGAAGAAGCGCAGCATGGCGTCCTCTTCCATCACCTTGTGGATGCCGTTGGAGAGCTTGTCTTCATCGGCGCGCGTCTTGGGTTCGATGGCGAAGGTGATGGCCGGTTCGGGCAGAACCACCTTTGGGTATTGGATGGAAGCCGCCTTGTCGCCCAGGGTGTCGCCGGTAAGTGTGTCTTTCAGCTTGGCCACCGTCCCGATGTCGCCGGCGTGAAGCTCGTTCACAGGAACCGCGGTTTTGCCCTGCATCACGGAAATGTGAGCCAGCTTTTCGGAGGTGTTGCGGGTGAAGTTCTGGAGAGTGGCATCGTTCTTCAGCACGCCGGAAAAGACCTTGTAGTAGGAGATGCGACCGGCGAAGGGGTCGGAAACGGTTTTGAAAACGAAAAGTGAGACCGGCTCGGAGTCGGCGAGCTTGCGGGTGGGCGGCTCGCCGTTATTGGGGGCTGGAGCGCCCTTAACCGGCTCGCGCTCGCTGGGGGCGGGCGTGTAGTCCACCAGGAAATCCATGAGCTTATCGGTGCCGATGTTGCCCAGGCCGGAGGTGAAGAGCACCGGGAAGATGCGGTCTTCGCGGATAGCCTCGTGCAGGGCCGGGATTAGGTGCTCTTCGGGGATGGTTCCCTTGTCGAAGAACTCTTCCATCAGGGCGTCATTGCCCTCAGCGATCATTTCCACCAGCTTTTCGTGCGCTTCCTGCGCGGCGGAGGCGAGATTGGCGGGAATCTCGCCTTCCTTGCCCTTGCCGTTGCCGCCCATGTCGTAGGTGTAGGCCTTCATGCGGACCAGATCAATGATGCCGCTCAGGCTCTTCTCGCTGCCGATAGGGAGCTGCAGAGGCACGACCGTACGGCCGAAGGCGGAGGTGAGGGATTCCAGCACGCGGCCGGCGTCGGCGCGCTCGCGGTCCATGCGGCTCGCCACGATTACGCGAGGGAGGTGGAATTCGTCGGCGTAGTTCCACACGCGCTCGGTGACTACTTCCACGCCGGCGACGCCATCCACCACCAAGAGGGCAGATTCGACGGCGGGCATGACCATCTTGGCTTCGTGCACGAACATATTGAAGCCGGGGACGTCCACCAGGTTGATCTTGGTTTTGCCCCATTCGGCAAAGGCCAGGCCGGAGGAGATGGACATCTGGCGGGCAACTTCCTCTTCGTCGTAATCGGTAACGGTGGTGCCGTCATCAACGCGACCGAGGCGCTGGGTGGCGCCGGAGGTGTAAAGCAGGGCCGAGACCAGGGAAGTTTTGCCTGCGTGGCCGTGGCCGACTACCGCGACATTGCGGATATTCGCGCCTTCGTAGGTTTTCACGGATGACTCCTTCGGGTACTGCCAGAAGCCGCCCGCCAAGGCGGAACAGGCCGTCGGTATAAAGAGGCGGGGTACAGGGCGTCTGGCAGAGAGCCTGCCAAAACGTTGATGCTAACACGGGGGGAATTGGAGGCTCAACCGCCCGCGTTCTCGCCACAGAGGGACAGAGACGCAGAGGATTTATGGGAGGGCTGAGTAAATGGCGATTAAAACTGTAACAACGATGGCTGGGGTTGCATCTTTGAAGTGGCGAAGGAGGCGGGCTACGCCCGCCATGGCCGGGGCATAGCCCCGGCCCCACACAAGCAGCTTAGGGTCGGAAGGGCAAGAACAGCCCCGGCCCTACACAAGCAGCTTAGGGTCGGAAGGACAAGCACAGCCCGGGC
>DASSQB010000244.1:0-2316 GCA_035702725.1 Terriglobales bacterium
CAGCGACGTGGAACTGCCGCGCCTGGAAGAATTGCGCCGCCGGGGGGCGGCGAATGGCCTGCAAGGGCTGCGGGAGATGGGGCCGGAGCAACTGCGTGAACTAGAGCCCCACAGCGCCGGTATCCGCGCCCTGCATGTGCCCAGCACCGGGATCACGGACTATCCGGCGGTATGCCGCAAATATGCTGAGATCGTAATCGCTAATGGCGGACAACTGTTCACCGGGACCGAGGTCACCGGGATCATTCGCCGCGGCGGTGGAACGGTGGTGGAAACCGCGCGAGGGGCCTTCGCCGCGAACTACATCATCAACTGCGCCGGCTTGCACAGTGACCGCATGGTGCGCATGGCCGGCCAGCGGCCCGAGGTCATGATCATTCCCTTTCGCGGCGAGTATTACGAACTGACGCCCGAGCGCGAAGGCCTGGTGCGCACCCTCATTTATCCTGTGCCTGATCCGGCGCTGCCCTTCCTGGGCGTGCACTTCACGCGCCACGTGCACGGCGGCGTGGAAGCCGGCCCCAATGCGGTGCTGGCCTTCAGCCGCGAAGGCTATAGCCGCAGCGACGCCGATACCGGCGACGTCCTGACTATGCTCACCTTCCCCGGGTTCTGGCGCATGGGAATGAAGCAATGGCGCACCGGCATAGACGAGTTCTACCGCTCGCTGAGCAAGGAAGCTTTCACCCACGCTCTGCAGAAATTACTGCCGGAGATCAGAAGCGAAGATTTGAAGACAGGCGGCGCCGGCGTGCGCGCCCAAGCCGTGCGCCGCGACGGCAGCCTGCTGGATGATTTCTACTTTGTGCAGGGTGAAAACATGCTGCATGTTTGCAATGTGCCTTCGCCGGCGGCGACGGCTTCCATTCCCATTGGACGCGCGGTGGTGGATATGGCCGCACAGGCCCTGGACCAGAAACCCGCAGTGGCGGGACGGCGGTAAAGTTATGACAGAAATAAAAATAGTGCGCGACGACATTACGCGGCGGCAGGTGGATGCCATTGTGAATGCCGCCAATACCACGCTCCTGGGCGGTGGCGGAGTGGATGGCGCCATCCATCGCGCCGCCGGTCCCGAGCTTTTCAACGAATGCCGCACACTCGGCGGTTGCCGTACCGGGGAGGCCCGGGTCACTCGCGGCTACCGGCTTCCCGCGAAACACGTGATCCACACCGTCGGCCCGGTCTACGGCGAGGAACAAGGACGGGAAGCAGAACTGCTGGCCAGCTGCTACCGCGAATCGCTCGCGCTCGCCAGGCAACACGGATGCAAGAGCGTCGCCTTCCCTTCCATTTCCACCGGCGCCTATGGCTACCCGCTAGAGGAAGCAAGCCGCATTGCCCTGAAGGCCATTCGTGAGTTCATCCGAAAATATCCGGATGCCCTGGAAACAGTGGAGATCGTGACCTTTTCCGAGCGCGACCACCGCATCTACCAGCAGGCATATGAGAAGGCAGGCAGCCACGACAAACCGGCGGCGTGACTGCCTCGACTTGCTCACCGGCTGTGTTCATGCCGCTATGGGGTCCAGCACAACCTTGGTGCAGTGATTCGATGGAGCGCCCGGCGCAATCGAAGGAAGTTGCGCCCGCTTGCGTGTTCTTCGCTTCGGAGGCCGATTCCAGCTACATCACCGGCGAGGTGCTCACCCTGTTGGGTGGAGAAACCACAGCGGCGTGAGAGCCTTCAGGACATGGCATCCAGGTACGCCAGAATGGGACCGAGTAGGTATGCCACGAAGAAGCCCACCGCGAAAATGAGAGCTGCGAGCCAGAGCACAACTCTGCTGAAACGACTGGCTGTTGTGCACGCGCTGGGGTCGCCGGCAGCGCAGGCGGCCTGCAGTTTCGGCGATACGTAGTACGTCTGTACAAAGCTGAGCCCAATCAGAGCGCCAGAGATGATGAACACCCAATTTTTGTGGCGGGAGAGGCTCACCAGCCCAGGCAGGGCGGAAACAAACGAAGCCACAGTCGCACCCAATCCGAACAAGACGAGCAACGACGGCAAAGCGCAGCACAAGAGCGTGCTCAGCGATCCAAACAGCGAAAGGTAATTCCAGAATCCGCGCCATCCGGAACCATACGGCCGAGCTTTTTCAGCAACCGTGGTGTTCATGGGTTCGTCTGCGGCGCCGGCGTGACCGACTTCACTTCCAGGGTTGTCGCCTCGGCCCCTTTGGCAGCAGTGAGAACGGTGCCTACCACGATTACAGTTTTGCCTGACAGTTCCTGCCAATTGGCCGGAACAGACCCATTCGCTGGGGCAGGGGTAAGGTCGTAAGTTTCATCCGTGCCCAGCACTTTCAGTCGTGG
>DASSQB010000245.1:0-14131 GCA_035702725.1 Terriglobales bacterium
GGCTTTGCCATTGGCGAAGACCGTCTGGTGATGACCTTGCAGGAATCTGCCGCAGCCACCGCCCACCCCGCCGATATGTACATTGCTCCGCTGGGCGCAGGCATGAATGTTCACGCCGCAAGACTGGCGCGCGACCTGCGCCGCCAGGGCATAGTCGTCACGGCTGGTGATGAAAGCTTCAAGTTGAAGAAGTCGCTCGAGACCGCCCACAAGATGGGTGTTCGCTTTGCATTGATTCTGGGTGAAAACGAGGTCAATTCCGGACAATACGCCCTGAAAAACCTAAGTACGGGCGAACAGGCCAGCGTAGGCAAGAGCGAGATTGTCGGCATCGTTCTGGCGAAGTGATTTCACTCGGGGACATTGCCTGGAAGATTTGGGCATGAATGATGCCTTAACTTGCCTACTTTTTGAGCGTTTCCACTTGGGCGCTTGTGTATGAAGACTCTTCTGCATTACCTCATTTTTGTTTTGATCGCCGTACCGGGTTTTGCGCTGCAACAACCTTGTTCCTCCCCACCGGCTTTAGTTGTGCATGGCGATTTTGTCATTGAGGGAACCGCATATACAGGCGAGCAACCGTTGCGCCTTGCTCAAGTTTCGCTATATTCGCGGCATAAACTTGTGCGCCGTGTTGCCACCGATGCCGAGGCGCGGTTTATGATTGATCACCTGTCGCCGGGTATTTGCCGGCTCTCCATTCAGCGCTTAGGCAGCTTCAATGTAAAAGTTGTAACAACAGCCGTTGAGGAGTTGCAGCAACGCCGCTATTACTTTTTCAGCAGGTCCAGGAACGGCTGTTTGAATTGGGGATTCGACACCAACTAGCCTGCGTGCCGGGCCTACTTCGCCTCCAGCGCGTCTCCCGTCTTATGTTCAGTAATCTGGAATTTCAAAAACTCGTGGATCGCTGTGACTGCCTCTGCGTTCGCGGATGAAATCACCACGCGTCCGCCATTTTCCGCTGGCTCATACTTGTATTTGATTTGGTTTTTCAGTTTCTTCATCGTGTCGACGCCCGGCGGCGTTTGGTCGTGCACGAACATCGGAATGTCAAAATCGCCGGATTGGAAGGCCTGAGAGATGTGATGCAGATGCATCTGGATTTCCTCTTTGCTCGCTTTGTCGCCGGCTGAGTTGGCCGTCACCTGGATTGCGCCGCCGTCTTTGCGCAACAGAAAGTGGTGGGTGGTCTTCTGCTGGTCAAAGCCCATGCCCTGGTTGCCGCGATGCTCCATTTGCTGGTGCTTGGAAAGGTCTTGCTGGGCCTGATCTTGCTGAGCATGGTCTTGGCGAACGGCTATCAGCGTGCCAGCGGATTGCGTTGGTGCTGCAAGCGCCGCAGTTACAATCACAGCAAATAAGACCAGGGAAGTGCGTTTCATTTTGCGCCTCGTTTTTAGCTCTTAGACTTGCCGGCGATAGTCTACGTAAGCAGCGTGATCGGCGGCCACCCCAGGCATCGCCGCCGTAAAACCGCTTCAACCTTTATAATCAAAGTCTTAGCCACCAATGAATATTTCTGGCGATGGATTTTCTGGTAATGGAAAGGTACTTCTTTGCCGCTTGATTTTTTAGGTGATCTTCGTCGCACGCACAGGTGCGGAGAGCTGCGCGCGGAAAACGCCGGGCAGCAGGTTGTGTTGATGGGCTGGGTCAATCGCCGGCGCGATCTTGGCAACGTGATTTTTATTGATGTGCGTGACCGCACCGGCCTGACGCAGCTGGTTTTCGACAAGAGCGACAATGCGGAGCTCCACGCCAAGGCCAGCGGCCTGCGCAATGAGTTTGTTATCGCTGGCATCGGCAAGGTGCGCCGCCGCGACGAGAAGACCATCAACCGCAATATCCCCACGGGAGAAATTGAAGTGGTGGTCACCGAGCTCAAGCTGCTGAATGAGTCAAAGCTGCCGCCGTTTCTGCCCAGCGATCCCGCGCTGGCGAATGAAGAAGTGCGCCTGAAATATCGCTATCTTGACCTGCGCCGCGAGCCCATGCAGTACAACATTGAGCTGCGCCACAAGGTTGCGCTGGCCATCCGGCAGTATCTTTCCAGCCAGGGCTTTTTTGAAATTGAAACTCCGTTCATGACGCGCAGCACGCCGGAAGGAGCGCGCGACTATCTTGTGCCCAGCCGCGTCTACCCCGGCGAGTTTTATGCGCTGCCGCAGTCGCCGCAGCTCTTCAAGCAGATCCTGATGATTTCCGGGTTCGACAAATATTTCCAGATCGTGCGCTGCTTCCGCGATGAAGACCTGCGCGCCGATCGCCAGCCGGAGTTTACCCAGATCGATCTGGAGATGACCTTTCCGCAGCAGGAAAGCGTGTTTGCCGTGGTGGAAGGTTTTCTGCAAGCGGCATTTAAAGTGGCAGGCCACGATCTGAAGCTGCCTTTTGCGCGCACCACGTATGATGAGGCCATTCGCAACTATGGCATCGATAAGCCGGACCTGCGCCTGCCCAGGCTGACCGATGTTCGCACGGCATTTACTGCCGAGAATCTGCAAACGCTGCAACTCAATCCTGAGCTGCCGGTAGTGGCGATTCGCATTCCCAAAATCGGCGAACTCTCACGCAAAGAGCGTGATGATAACAAACCGTTGTTTGGCGAGCGCAAAGAAGCCCGCCTGATTGACGACATAAAGCGTCTGGAAAAATCTTTTCCTGAGGCTGTTGCCAAGCTGCGCCAGATGGCCGGCGCGGAAGCCGACGACTTGCTGGTGCTTGTTGGTGGGCCGTTGCAGGTGGAAAAAACCGGTCTGCGTCCTGATTACGGCGTATTCCAGGCTGCCGGCGCATTCCGGGTTGAGCTGGCGCGCAAATACGCTGACCGCCACATGGCCTTCCGCCAGGGCGGATATCACTTTACCTGGGTCACGGACTTCCCCATGTTCGAGTATGACGAAACGGACAAGCGTTGGAACGCGGCGCACCATCCGTTTACTTCTCCGCATGAGCATGACATGGACAAGCTTGAGTCTGATCCCGGCGCGGTGCGCGCGCTGGCTTATGACATTGTGCTCAACGGCACCGAGCTTGGCTCGGGCTCGATCCGTATTCATCGGCAGGACATCCAGAGCAAGATCTTCCGCGCTCTGGGCATGTCCGATGAAGAAGCCAAATCGCGTTTTGGCTTTTTCCTGGAGGCGCTGGAATACGGCACGCCTCCGCACGGCGGTATCGCGTTGGGACTTGACCGCATTGTGATGATCCTTGCCGGCGCTGAAAGCCTGCGCGAGGTCATTCCTTTCCCCAAGACCGCGAAGGCCGTGGACTTGATGGTGGACGCGCCGACTCCGGTGAATGAAACTCAGTTAAGGGACTTGGGAATCGCGTTAAAGAAACCATCTTGAATCATGAAGCCGGTATCCATCGCCGCGGTCGGGCTCATTGGATTGGCTGGGGTATTTCTTTTCGAGTTATATGTCCCAGCGGTCCTCATCGTTCTGGGCTGCTGCACTTTAATACTGGTTCTGGGAGGAACTCTGCTCCCGGCGAATTCAAGGGCATTTAGAGTAGTTTTTGCTTCCGTTGAAGGTGAGATCAGTCCAGAGAAACGGCGCCGATTTCAGGGCTTAACGCTCGATCCTATAAAGGACTACTCTTTCGAAGCGCGAGTACAAATGATTCGCACTTGGCAGCTTGGCGTCTTAGGGGTTATCGCTCTTCTTGAAATCGGACTCGTTATGGCTTTTTATCAAAATCCTTTTCAGGCCGTTCGCGAAATGGATTTTCAGTACTTTATGATCTTTTGTCTATGCCTTGCGACTACCGTGCAGTTGACCATCGCCGCTGCCTGGTTGCTTGAACGAAGGTTGCTTTCTATATCGGCATTGGCGATTGGTGATTTCGATTCTCTTACAGGCCGGTATGTTTTTCGCGATGAGCGCGGAGACTATTATGGAGGAACCAAGCGGCCCAAAGTCCTTGCCGGTAATGACAACACATGTCTGGTGTTTTATTCGTCCAAGGACCCGCAGATAAGCATCCCATCTTTTCGCCTGCTATTTCACCGGCTGTTGCTGCATTGATCGTGCCAGGTCCTTTCCAATCGTCCTTGATCCCAGCCACAGCACCAGCGCCAAAAGCGCAGACAGCACCGGAATCAACAGCAGGGCCTGTTGCAGGCCGATGGCCTTAAACTGCTCGGTTATTTTGTTGAAGCCGGCCATATGTGCCGCGTGCAGAGCGAAGCGGTCACTCATCCCGCCGATGATCAGGCTGCCCCAGGAAGCGCCTCCCAGATACATCACCAGAAAGTAAATCGCCATGCTGGTGCCGCGCAGCGCCGGCGCGACAATGTCCTGGATCGAGGCGTAGACGAGACCGTAATACATATTGAGCAGGCCATAGGCAACGGTGAGCGGCAGGATGGCCAGTGGCATTGCCCACCAGTTCCCAAAAGCGATTTGGCGGCCGGGCGACATCTGAAAGCCAACATACGCAAGCGGAACAGCCAGCAGCGCGGCCACAGATGCAATCTTCATGCGTCCGCTGCGGCTGCGGTGGACAATGCGATCGCCCCAGATGCCGGCCACGGAGCCGCCCAGCACTCCGCCAACGGCGTAAATAATTCCCATGGTGACTCCGGCCCGGGCCACGTTCATGTGATGGGTCCGGCTAAAGAACGCCGGGAGAAAAACGGCAATCGCGTACAGGATGAAGTTCACCAGCGCGCCGGAGATGGCGATCCACCAGAACGTAGGCACGCGGAGCACGGCCCAGATGGAGCCCGCATCCGCCGGCGGCGCATGCTTTTCAGAAGCGCCGCGTGCCGGCTCGTGCAGCATGAGCAGCAACGGAATCAACAGCACCGCAGGGGCCGCTGCCGCCAGCATGGCTACGCGCCAGCCGAGCCTCTGCGCGATGGGCCCGCTGAAGAAAAAACTGAGCGCCCCGCCCACGGGAACACCGAGCATGAAAAGCGCCAGCGGTTTGGCGCGTTTCTCCGCGGGAAAGAGATCGCCGATCCAGCTCGTCGCCGTGGGGGCCGCGGTGGCCTCGCCAACGCCCACACCAAGGCGCGCAAATACAAGGAAGGAGTAGCTGTTGATCCAGCGGGCGCTGGCAGTCATCAAGGCCCAGATAGCAATGCCGATGGCGAGCAGCTTTTTGCGGCTCGCCCTGTCGGCCAGGCGGCCGAGAGGCAGTCCGACCAAGCCATAGAGGACGGTAAACGCGGTGTTGAGTCCTCCAACTTGCGTGTCGGAAAGAAGGAATTCCTTGCGTACAGGCTCAACCACGGCGCCAGCCACCTGGCGATCGTAAAAATTCAGGACGTTGATGGCCACCAGAACAGCAAGCGGCCACCAGGTCGTCGATCTCTTCGGCGCGACTGCTTCTCCGGCAGAAATAGCTGCTTGCTCATTGGCGATCATGCGCGGCAATGTTACCAGATTGCAGAGAACATCGCCCGCTCAGAAGCGCTACTTCCTGGCCACCGATCCTTTAAGGATCACTGTGCTCGATGGCGTATCCGGCTTCATACTGTCTTCCGCGGTGATGAAGATTTCAAAATCCTTGTACGTGGTGGCCGCTCTCAGGCTGCCTTCCAGATCTTCATTCACGCGGAGAGCCCCCAGCAGCTCCGGGTCCTTGCCTCGCGGCTGAACCCAGACAAGGTAAGTCTGCTTGGCGGGCGTGAGCGATTGCGGTGTTGCCATGTGCTTCACATGAATTTCAATGCCGGTGTTGCCGTTGCGATCGTTATCGGTAATTACCTTGCCTTCAGCGGCGGGAGCAGTTCCGGTGTTGGTGAGTTTATCCTCCCGGCCCCAGGCAGCTGTGGCGAGCAAAAAACTAAACAGCAGAAACAGAGTGACAGTGCGTTGGCGCATGATCTTTCCCCCATGAAACAACATCAGTGAAAAATAAGATGTATGAGGGCAGGAACAACGTTGCAGCAAATGCAGAGCAGGTTTGTTTTGCCATCCATGAAAGCTGCGGCAGCTCAGGCGAGAGCAGATTCGCGCGAGATTAAAGCCAGGTCAGCTCTGGCCTTGCTCATTTTCCAATCTGGCGCGTGAGCTCCTGGCCAGCTCGAAGTCAGGATCGAGATCGCACGCCTCCGTCATATAGGCCAGCGCATCAGAGGAGCGGCCCAGTCCCAAAGCGCATAGTCCCAGGTTGTAACTGGTGGTGGCCGTGCGCCCCAGCGCCTGCTCAGATACCTTGAAGAACGGCAGCGCCTCAGCAAAGAACCGGAGTTCCAGCAGGATGACGCCGCAGTTAAAAGCGAGCAGCTTCTCAGCGGGGCTTACCGGATAGTGATTGGCCCAGGTATTCAGGACGGCTTGGCGGAGATCGTAGCGCTCGCCCACTACCGTGCGAAGCTGCCGGGCGATGACGGGAAACAACCGCAGCAGGGCCGTTGTGTCCCAGCGGGTCAGCCGCAAGACCGCCAGGGCCTGGACCACCGAGACTTCTTCCAGGTGGGCGTTCAGCCAGCTCATCAATGCGAAGAGATCATCGGGGCCAAAGCCGGTAAGCGCCTGCTCGTATGACTTGCGAGTAGCGGGAAACTCATCGCCGGGGCGGCGCGCGATGAACGCGCAGATATTCAGGCTGGAAAAATGCTTCTGCGGCAGCAGCCAGTCGCCGCCAAGTCCGTAAAAATATCGGGTAATTGCATCAAAGTTCACAGTCTGGGAAAAACAGCTGCCGGAAGCGTGAAACTCCAGATGAGGCGGACCCTGAAGCAGAGCGAGATCGTCCTCGCGGACAAAGCCTTTGTCGGCGGCCAACACCAGCATGCGTCCGTCACTGGATTGGCTGAGCTGCTGCAAAAGGCCGAGTGTGGCGGAAGGGAAGAGCACCGTGGTCCCGGACAACCGGCTGCGATAGTGCTCCAGAATTTCATTCCATGATTTCTCCGGATAGCGGCAGGGCGGAGCGGGAACATTCTTGAAGGAGAGCTGCAGATCGTTGAGATTTGGTGCCACTTCACTGGCAGTTGCGCCCACATTCACGCGGGTTGTGGTAACCAGAGCTTCTGAGATTTTTCCGTCGGCGATAACAAAGGCATCCTGCGGAAGGCTATCGAAAACATAATTGGCGATGACGATGAGCGGGCCGGTTATTTGCGAGGCTGGATCCGGGACTATCGAGTCCGTCGCGGCAGCAGATGAAGTCTCCTCTTCAGCGCGGTGCAGCTGGAATGCCAGAATCCCTGCCTTCACGAATTCGGCCAGATAGCGGTTGGCGCGCCACGCGGCCAGGAGGCTCTCAGAGCAGTCAGCCATGGAGTAGCGTACGATCTGCGGCGGAATTTTTTTGCCTTGCAGCAGAGTGGTGAGCTTGCGCAGGAATAAATAAGAGAACTTGCCCGTTCCGGCGCCAAGCTCCAGAATGCGCAACGGATTTTCCGGCGAGAGCGGACGCGCTTCCTTCTGCGAGAGATTCATGCAGTCCGAAATAAAGCCGGCGACGATCTCTGCGTAAATTTCGGCGATGAAGGGATTGTTGGTGATGTAGCTGGGCACCAAATCTTCAGTCCAGACTTTGAGCCCGCGCTGGACGTAGAAGTCGCGTTGCAGCTGCCAGATCACGGAGGATGACAGAGGTATATCTTCTTCCACTACAACAGGTCCGCCACTGGAAGTTGCCACGATATGATCAGCCATTTCTCTGACAGCATACGCGATTGGTCCGCGGCTGCAACAAAAAGGGCCTGGGAAGACCGCTCCCAAGCCCAGATTGGATATTTTGCAGGGCCTAGCTTCGCGCCGGGAACACTCCTTGCAGCGCTATGATGAACGTGAGGCCCAGGAAGGGCATCAGGTTGTTATGGGGGAGGTTGCCGCCGGCGATCGAGGTGCCAAACGGGCTCATATTTGCGTTGTTTCCGCCGGCGGAAGGAGCATAGACACTGCCAAAGCCCTTCTGTCCATTGGCCCAGACGTTATTTCCCGGGTCAATGGAATTGCTCCCGGCGACTGCCTGGGCGGTGTGGGTGTGGGACGGCATCTCCGTCTGGAGCAGCGTAACCGTCTGCTCGCCAGCGGTTTCTCCCAGGTCGCGCAGACTCAGGCCAGGCCCCTGGCCGGCCTGCATGGGCGCGCAGCCCTGGAGATCGGGCAGGGCAAAGTTGCTGGTGCCGTTGCCGCCGTAGGTGGTGCCCAGCAGAGAGAACAGCGCCGTGTTCTGGCTGATGGGCAGAAGCTGGCCGTCGCACAGTGCCCAGCCTTTAGGAGCAAAGCCTCCTGTAAAAATCCTGATCTCGGCAAGAAATGGATTTGACATAGTTTCCTTTCTCCTCTAGTTCTGGCTGGGGAAGATCCCCTGCAAGGCGATGATAAAGTTCAATACCAGGTAGGGCGACATGTTCTCATGCGGCTGGTTGCCGCCCGTGGCAGTGATGCACGTGGGGCTCATGGCCGTGTTCTGGGTGGAATTGTACTGACTAGGATTGTCGGCCCACACGTTCCCCGCGGCAGCAGATAATGTGGGAGCAGTATGGTTGGCCCTGGGCGTATGAGCATGCGCGGGCAGCTCGCTGATGTTCAGGGTGTGCGACGTTTCGCCACCCAGTTCGCCCAAAACGATGCCGTTGCCTACATGCATCGGGGTGCGGCCCTGGAGGTTGGGCAGCCCGAAGGTTTGTCTCCCGTCACCACCATAGGTTGTACCCAGAATGGAAAACAGCGCCTGGTTCTGGTTGATGGGCAGCAACTGGCCGTTGCAAAATGTCCATCCTTTGGGCGGAAAATTCCAACTGATGATCTTTATCTCCCCTAGAAATGGCTCTGACATTTTCTAATCTCCTTGTGCGGGCCGTTGAAGGCCGGCTCCTACCACGAAATTTGCCTGTTCCCGCCATTAAGCCTGGCTGGGGAAAACTCCAAACAGCGAGAGGATAAAGTTGATCACCAGAAACGGAACCATGTTGTCATGGGGCTGTGACCCGCCGCTTGGCGCGATGGCGTCGGGAGACATGGCTACGTTGGCGGGGGTGCCGGAGACATAAACGCTGCCGGTCGTCGAACTCGCCCAAACGTTGTTGGTGGGATCGTTCGAATTGCCGGGAGGCGGGCTGTTGAAAGCTTGCGGCACGTGGCTGTGTGCGGGAATCTGGCTGGTGGTGAGGGTTACACTCTCCACTCCGCCACTCTGTCCCAAAGCAAATCCGGGTCCCACGTGGACGGGAATGCGGCTCTGGAGGTTGGGCAGGGCAAATGTGTTTTGCCCATCGCCACCGTAGGTGGTGCCAATCAGGTTGAAGAGAGCGTCATTTTCCGCAATGGGAATCAACGCTCCATTGCAGAACGCCCAACCTACTGGCGCAAAATTGCCGGCGAACATCCGTATCTCGCCTATGAACGGCTGTGACATATCGAATCGCTCCTATAGCGTTTCTAATAGTTAACCATGGCCCTTACTGCACATTCAAAGTCACTGGCGCGCTGGCCTGCACCGTTGCGCTGGCAGCGGTCACCGTAATCTGATAACTTCCCGCCGGAGTCAGCGGGCCATGCAGTCCGCCGCCGCAACCGGCAAAGGAGAGCAGCATCGCCGCGCCGACAAAGACCATGGCAAAGCGCAGCCGCGTCTTTCTGGCCTTGCTCCCGCTCAGCGCAATTCCCACCAGGCCAAGCACCGGGAAGAGGAGCGCCGCATACAGCGGGGGCTTGCCGCCAAAGTCGAACTTCAGCCCGGCCACGGCGCCGTTGCCGTTTGACGTTGTGACCGTCATGGTAACAACGGTCAACGGCTGGTTGGTGGCAGGCGGGTTGAAGACGCATGACGTGCCGGCAGGCAGGCCGCTGCATCCGAACGAGACCATTCCCAGCGTGGGATCGTCATCTTCCACGTTGAGGGTAAACTGCGTCGTCGAACCAGCTTTCACCGTAGAAGCATTATTCTGCGGCGTGATGACGATCGGCGGCCCAAGGCTGATCTTATCGGTCGCAGTATTGTTGGTCGGGTTCACGTCTCCGCCGCCGGAAACCGTGGCGGTATTGGTGAAGTTGTTCTGAATATTGATCGGGATATTCACCGTCAGCGTGATCGGCGGATAGCTGCTGCCTGAAGGCAAGGCGTCCGCACGGGTGCAGGTAAGCGTTGCCAGGGTGCAAGTCCAGCCCGTGCCGCTGATGGCCGTGGGCACCGGCGGGTTCTGGACGTTCGGCAGCGTATCCACCACCGTCACCGTTCCCACCGTAGGACCGAAGCCGACGTTGCTCACAGTGATTGTCCATACCGCGCCGGTCTGGCCGCGGTTGAACGTACCGCTATGGGTCTTGGTGATGGCTAGATCCGGCGCCTCGACGTCGATTGTTGCCGTTGCCTGGTTACCCGAGCCGGCATTCGACGAAGTCACAGTTCCAGTCGTGTTGACTTTATGTCCGCCGGTGGTTCCCGTCACGTTTATTGAGAACGTGCAGGAGCCGCCCGCCGCGATCGTCCCTCCGGAGAGGTTGACCACGGAGAAGCCGGATACCGTTCCGGTTGTGATAGTGCCCGCACCGCACGAGCCTGTCAGCCCGTTCGGATTCGGTATCGTCAGGCCGGCCGGCAGCGTATCGCCAAAGCCTACGCCGGTCAGCGCCACCGTCGCGTTCGGGTTCGTGATGGTGAAGGTCAGCGTGGTCGTGGCATTCAGGTTGATGCTGGCCGCGCCAAACGCCTTGGCGATGCTCGGCGGTCCGATCACCGTAATGCTGGCCGTGTTGCTGGTTGCGCCCGCTCCGCTTTCGTTCGATGAAATCGGCCCGGTGGTGTTGTTCTGCACGCCTGCCTGCACGCCTGTGACGTTCAGGCTGATGGTGCATGAAGTGTTCGCGGCGAGCGATCCGCCGGTCAGGCTGATTGAGCCCGATCCCGCCGCGGCTGTCGCTGTGCCGCCGCAGTTGCTGGTCAGGCCGTTCGGAGTCGCCACCACCAAACCTGCCGGCAGCGTGTCACTGAAGGCAATCCCGGTGAGCGCAAGCGAGGTGTTCGGGTTGCTGATGTTAAATGTCAGCGACGTGCTCGCATTCAGCAGAATGCTGGCCGCGCCGAACGCCTTGGTGATCGTCGGCGGAGTGGCAACGGTCAGATTGGCCGTAGACGTGTTGCCGGTGCCGCCGTTGGTGGAAGTCACGTTGCCCGTGGTGTTGGTGAATTGGCCGGCGGCAGCGCCCGTCACCGTTACGCTAAATACGCACGGGGTGCCAACTGCCACCGACGCCCCCGCGAGCGAAATGCTAGTCGGGTTCGTGGTCGTCAGCGTTCCGCCGCAAACTGATGAGGTGGCGCTGGCCACTGTCAGCCCTGTGGGCAGCGTGTCGCTGAAAGCTACTCCCGCCAGAGTCGTCGTGTTGCTGGCAGGATTGGTGATCGTGAACTGCAGCGATGTCGTTGCGTTCAGCGCGATATTGCTCGGGTTGAACACCTTCGCAATCGACGGCGGCGCTACCACCTTCAGCAGGGCCGTATTGCTGGTGGCGCCTGTCCCGCCTTCCGTCGAGCTGATCGCTCCGGTCGTGTTGTTGGCATCGCCTTCCACCGTGCCGGTCACATTCACCGTCAAGGTGCAAGATGCATTATGCGCAACGCTCGCGCCGGTAAGGCTGATCACTCCGCTTCCAGCCGTTGCCGTCGCCGTGCCGCCGCAGGTGTTGCTCAACCCATTCGGCGTCGCCACCACCAGGGTTGCTGTTCCGGGACCGCTGCTCACCGGCAGTGTGTCACTGAATGCCACGCCGCTCAGATCGCCGTTCACTGAAGTGTTCGGGTTGTTGATGGTGAAGGTAACCGACGTGGTGCCGTTCAGCGGAATGCTGGCCGCGCCAAATGCCTTCGAGATAGTCGGCGGTCCTACCACCGTGATGGAAGCAGTCGCCGTAGCGCTCGTTCCGCCTTCGGTCGAACTCACCACCACACTGTTGTTCTTGTCGCCGGCCGTGGTGCCCGTCACGTTTACGGTGATTGCGCAGGAAGCGCTGGCCGCCACTGTTCCGCCAGACAAGGTCACTGAGCCCGAACCAGCCGTGGCCGTGGCCGTACCGCCGCAGCTGTTTGTCAGCCCATTCGGCGTGGCCACCACCAGGCCCGCCGGCAGGTTGTCAGTAAACGACACCCCCGTCAGGCTCACGTTGGTGTTGGGGTTTGCGATGTTGATGGTCAGCGACGTGGTTCCGTTCACCGGAATCTTGGTCGCACCAAAGCTCTTGGTCACGTTCGCCGGCGAAGCGACGGTCAGGGTCGCCGTGTTGCTCGTAGCTCCGGTGCCGCCATTGGTCGAAGAAATTGCGCCCGTGGTGTTGGTAACCGTTCCCGACTGCGTCCCGGTCACATTTACAACGATCGTGCAGGTCGCTCCCGGCGTAGCAATCGATCCGCCCGCCAGGCTGATTGAGGTCGTGTTCGCCGCCGCCGTGACCGTGCCGCCGCAGGTATTGCTCACACCTGGCGTCGAGGCCACTTGCAACCCGTTGGTCAGCGTATCGCTGAACGCGATCCCGTTTTCCGCGCTGGTGTTGCTGGCGGGGTTGGTAATGGTGAAGGTCAATGTGGTGGTGCCGTTCAGCGTAATTGAGGCCGCGCCGAACGCCTTGGAGATCGTCGGCGGAGCAACAACTTTAAGAGTGGCCGTATTGCTGGTTGCACCCGTGCCGCCCTCGGTCGAGCTGATCGCTCCCGTCGTGTTGTTGGCATCGCCTTCCACTGTGCCGGTCACGTTCACCGTCAAAGTGCATGATGCATTGTGAGCAACGCTTGCGCCGCTCAGGCTGATCACGCCCGTTCCGGCTGTCGCTGTTACCGTGCCGCCGCAGGTGTTGGCCACTCCATTCGGGGTGGAGACCACCAGCGTTGCCGAGCCAGGACCGCCGCTAACCGGCAGCGTGTCACTGAATGCCACGCCGCTCAGATCACCGTTGACCGAAAGGTTCGGGTTGCTGATGGTGAAGGTGACGCTGGTCGACCCGTTCAGCGGAATGCTGACCGCGCCGAACAGCTTCGCGATCGTCGGCGGCGCTACCACCGTGATGGAGGCACTCGCCGTCGCGCTCGTTCCGCCTTCCGTTGAGCTCACCACCACGCTGTTGTTCTTGTCGCCGGCTATCGTACCGGTCACGTTCACTGAAACCGCGCACGATGCGCTGGCCGCCAGCGTTCCGCCCGACAAGCTTAGCCCACCGGAGCCAGCCGTTGCCGTGGCCGTGCCGCCGCACGTGTTGCTCAGGCCGTTCGGGGTTGCGATCACAAGCCCTGCCGGCAGGTTGTCAGTAAACGCGAGCCCGTTCAGAGTGACGTTGGCGTTCGGGTTCGAGATGTTGATGCTCAGCGACGTGGTTCCGTTCAGCGGAATCTTGGCCGCACCAAAGCTCTTGGTTACGTTCGCCGGTGAAGCCACGATCAGGGTGGCCGTATTGCTCGTCGCACCCGTCCCGCCGTTGGTCGAAGAAATTGCGCCCGTGGTGTTGGTTACCGTGCCTGATTGCGTCCCGGTCACATTCACCACGATTGTGCAGGTCGCTCCGGGCGTGGCGATGCTTCCGCCCGTCAGGCTTATCGAGGTCGAGTTGGCCGCCGCCGTGACCGTGCCGCCGCAGCTATTGGTTACGCCCGGCGTCGAGGCCACCTGCAGCCCGTTGGTCAGCGTATCGCTGAACGCGATCCCGTTCTCCGCACTGGTGTTGCTCGCGGGATTGGTGATCGTGAAGGTCAACGTCGTGGTGCCGTTCACCGAGATGGCCCCCACACCAAAGGCCTTCGAGATCGTGGGTGGCGCAACAACCTTAAGAGTGGCCGTATTGCTGGTGGCACCCGTGCCGCCCTGGGTCGAAGTAATCGCGCCCGTGGTGTTGTTGGCATCGCCTTCCACCGTACCGGTTACGTTCACTGTCAAGGTGCAAGATGCATTATGCGCAACACTGGCGCCGGAGAGGCTGATCACTCCGGTTCCCGCCGTTGCTGTTACCGTCCCGCCGCAGGTGTTGGCCACGCCGTTCGGAGTAGCCACTACCAGCGTTGCCGTACCCGGACCGCTGCTAACCGGCAGCGTGTCACTGAATGCCACGCCCGTGAGATCGCCGTTCACTGAAACGTTCGGGTTGTTGACGGTGAAGGTAACCGACGTTGTGCCGTTCAGCGGAATACTGCCCGCGCCAAAGGCCTTCGAGATCGTCGGCGGCGCTACCACCGTGAT
>DASSQB010000246.1:0-14320 GCA_035702725.1 Terriglobales bacterium
AGTTCATCGTAGGAAACCGTAAGACGCAGCGCCGGCAGGATGAAATTCTCACCGCAGTGATCGTGCCGCGCGAGCTGGATGATGCGCGGTCCGCATTTTTGAAGCTGGGAGCGCGACGCTACCTGGTAATTTCGATCGTCATGGTCGCGGCGGTAGTCAAGGTGGATAGCGGAAGGGTGAAAGTGGCGCGCATCGCGGTGGGAGCGTGCTCGGCGCGAGCGCAACGGCTCACAGGGCTGGAGCAGGAGCTGAGGGGAATGCCGACCAAAACCGGCATTGGAGCCACGGTTCGTCCCGAGCACCTGGCGGCGATTTCACCGATTGATGATGTGCGCGCTACGGCGAGTTACCGCACTGAAGCCGCACTGACGCTGGTAAGACGGGCGCTGGAAACATGCGTGGGAAATAGCTGAGATGGCAACACTCGAGACCCCCAAGGCGAGCACCGAGACGAGGCTGAATTTCACGCTGAATGGGCGCGTTGTGGAGGTTGCTGCCGGCCCGTTGGAACGGCTGTCGAAGGTGCTGCGCGAGCAGCTTGGGCTGACCGGCACCAAGGTAGGATGCGATGCCGGCGATTGCGGGGCGTGTACGGTGCTGCTGGATGGCGAGTCGGTTACCGCGTGCCTGGTGGCGGCCGGGCAGGCGGAAGGCCGGGAAGTAACCACAGTTGAAGGATTGCGCGAGCGCCCGCCGTTATGCGGCCGCCTGCAGGATTCATTTTTGCGCCACGGGGCCGCACAGTGCGGCATCTGCACGCCAGGGATGCTGGTGGCGGCAACCGCGCTTCTGGAGGGCAATCCCAGACCTTCAGAAAATGAGGTAATGGATGCGATTGGGGGGGTGCTGTGCCGGTGCACCGGCTATCGCAAGATCATTCACGCGATTCTGCAGGCGAACGCCCAGCAGGATGAGGTCGTGGCAGATGCGGGCGAAGCAGTGGGCAAGAGGCTGGCGCGGCTGGACGGCAAGCGCAAAGTGGAAGGCAGCGAGATTTTTGGCGGGGACGGTATTCCCGCCGGAGCACTGGTAGCGCGGGCCATCCGCAGTCCCTATGACCGGGCGCGCTTCAGTTTTGGAGACCTCGAAGCTTTTGTGGCCGGTCATCCGGGAATTCACGCGGTCTTTACCGCCAAGGATATTCCGGGAGAGAACTGCTACGGAGTGATTCCGCCCTTCGCCGACCAACCGGTATTCGCGGAGAAAGAGACCCGGTTTCGCGGGGAAGCGGTGGCGGCGGTGGTGGGCGAAGCAGAGGCCGTCGAAGAGCTGGACACTGCGGAGTTCCCGGTGAGATGGGAGGAGTTGCCGGCACTGACCACAATGGAGGCGGCGCTGGCCCCGAACGCCCCCCGAATCCATGCCCAGCGCGAAGGCAACGTGCTGGTGTGCGGGCGAGTGGCGCGCGGCGACGTGGAGAAGGCGCTGGCAGAGGCAGATGTCGTCGTTGAGGAAGAATACGAGACAGGCTTCGTGGAGCACGCCTACATCGAACCGGAAGCAGGATGGGCGCGGCGAGTAGGCGACAACATCGAAATTGAGGCGTGCACACAGTCGCCGTACATGGACCGCGCCGACATTGCGCGCATTCTGGGGATTCCGCCGGAAGCGGTGCGGATCATCCCCACGGCGGTGGGCGGAGGATTTGGGTCGAAACTGGATCTTTCCGTTCAGCCATTCGTCGCGCTGGCCGCGTGGCATCTGCGGCAGCCCGTGGGGATGGTGTACACGCGGTTCGAATCCATTCTCTCCACCACCAAGCGGCACCCGGCGCGCATGCGGATTCGCGCCGGGGCGAGCCGCGAGGGCAAGCTGATGGCGCTGGACTTCAGCGCCGATTTCAATACCGGCGCCTATTCCTCGTGGGGACCGACGGTGGCGGCGCGGGTGCCGGTGCACGCTTCCGGGCCCTACGTGGTCCCGCACTACCGCGCGCTGACGCGGGCGGTTCACACCAACCTGGTGCCAGCGGGGGCGTTCCGCGGCTTTGGAGTGCCGCAAACAGCGATTGCGCAGGAGCAGGCGTACGACGAACTGGCCAACCGGCTGGGTATGGACCGGCTGGAGTTCCGAATCCTGAACGCCTTGACCAACGACACGCCCACGGTGACTGGACAAGTGCTGGGAGCGGGAGTGGGAATCCGCGCCTGCCTGGAGGCGCTGCGGCCGAAGTGGAAGGCGGCGCTGGCGGAGGCGGCAGCGTTCAATTCGGCCGCCAGCGGGCCGCTGCGCTGTGGCGTGGGAGTTGCCGGAATGTGGTATGGCTGCGGTAATACTTCCCTGCCCAACCCTTCCACCATGCGGGTGGGGCTGAAGGCGGACGGGCGCATCGCGCTGCACCAGGGAGCGGTGGACATTGGGCAGGGCTCGAACACCATCGTGACGCAGATTTGTGCTGACGCGCTGGGAGCGCCGATTGAGCGCTTCGACCTGGTATCGGGGGACACGGCGATCACGCCGGATTGCGGGAAGACCTCGGCGTCGCGGCAGACGTTCGTGACCGGGAAAGCGGCACAGATGGCGGGAACCGAGTTGCGGGGCGCGATCGTGAAGCTGGCCAGCTGCTGCGAGTGCGCGACGCTACACTTCGAGGAGGGGAGGGTTACGGTTAAAGAGCGCGGGAAGGAACACGTGCTGAGCCTGCGCGAGTTGCCACTGGATGAGCATGGATACGTGCTGACGCGCGAGGCTACTTTCGATCCGCCCACGCGACCGCTGGATGCCGACGGGCAAGGAATTCCCTATGCCGTGTTCGGGTTTGGGGCGCACATGGCCGAAGTGACTGTGGATACCGAACTGGGCACGGTGAAGGTGCTGAAGATCACGGCAGCGCACGACGTTGGGCGGGCCATCAATCCCACGCTGATCGAGGGCCAGATTGAGGGCGGAGCGGCGCAAGGACTGGGGCAGGCGCTGATGGAGGAATTCTTTCCCGGCAAGGGCGAGAACCTGCACGACTATTTGATTCCTACGGCAGGAGACATGCCGCCGGTGGAATCCATTTTGATCGAGGACCCGTCGCCCATCGGGCCGTTTGGCGCCAAGGGGATCGGCGAGCAAGCCGTGATTCCCACCGCGCCGGCGATTCTGAATGCCATTTGTCACGCCACCGGAGTGCGCATCCGCCGGGCGCCGGCCACTCCCGACCGGCTAAGAGCCGCGATCCTGGCTGCGCGCAGCCGTCGCGCTACACCATGAACAATCACCCACCTGAGGACGCAATCCGCTGCGACGCCTGCCCGGTGCTGTGCTACATCAAGCCGGGAAGGACGGGCGCGTGCGACCGCTATGGGAATCGCGACGGGCAGTTGGTACGCCTGGATCCGCACGTGGTGCTGGACCGGGCGGTGTCGCGAGGCGAATCTGTTGTTCCTTTTCTGCAACGGCAGGACGAATGGGATGGCAACGTGGTTGGCGGTGCCAAGACTTTCGTGACCGCCATCGGAGCGGGCACCACCTACCCCGACTACAAGCCGGCGCCGTTCATCATTTCCTCGCAGGTGGAAGGCATGGACATGGTCACGGTAGTCACGGAGGGGATCTTCAGCTACTGCGGGGTGAAGGTGAAGATTGACACCGACCGTCACCTGGGCGCGGAAACCAACCTGGTGCGGGCCCAGGGCGAGGCGGTGGGGCACGTGACCACCAGCGAGTACGGTTCGCAGATGCTCTCGCTGGGCGGAGTGCGCCACCTGACGGGAGGCAGCCGGCGCGAGGGCACCGTCACCTGCGAAACGCTGCTCAACCTGTGCAACGGCAAGGCGGTGGAACTGCAGGTAGACGAAGGCGCGAAGGTGGTGGTGCAGGCGGGCAAGGGGCCGGTGGTGGATGACCAGCCGGAAGTGCAGATGCGTGTGGGCTGCGGCTCGGCCACCATCGGGATGTTCGCCAAGCAGTGGTTCGGCAAAGTGGATGACGTGGTAGTGGTGGATGACCACATCACCGGCGTGCTCTCGGAGCACCAGGCCGGCAAGTTGCTGGGGATTCCGGCGACAGGGATCAGAGTGAAAGGGCGGCGCTCAACACCGGGGCGCTATTTCCAAGTAGCGGAGCCGGGGACGGGCTGGGGCGGGACAAACATCAGCAAGCCGCTTTCGATTCTGCGGGAGTTCAGTCCCAAAGTTGCCTGGCCGGGTCTGCGCCTGCTGATGGTGAGCACGACGGGAGAGCACTACGCATATTTTGAACTGGACGAAGAATTGCGGCCAGTGGAGAGGGAGCTGCCGGCTGCACTGAGCGAGTCGGTAGCACGGATCAAAGAGAACTGCGAACCGGCGCTGTGCACGGTGCTGTTCATGGCGGGAGCGGGCGGGTCGTTGCGGGCCGGGGTGACGGAGAATCCCGTACGGCTGACACATTCGGTGCGTGACGCGCTGACGCGCGTGACCTGCGGCGGCGCGCCCGTGTACGTGTGGCCGGGCGGCGGCATCACGTTCATGGTGGATGTGAGCCGCATGCCGGAGAATGCATTCGGGTATGTGCCGACGCCGGCGCTGGTTGCGCCCATCGAGTTCACGCTGAAACTGGCCGATTACGCCACGCTGGGCGGATATGTGGAGCAGGTACGCTCGCTGGAGTCGCTGATGGGCGACGAGCGGCGGCGACACCTCTCGGCCCGGGAGGAGAATCCGTGGCCGCTGGGAGCAAGCGCGCGCAGGGAAGGCCGGTGATGACGCAGCGGGCGCAGATACGAATATTGCCCGACCAGCGGCGGCTGCACTTGCAGGATGGGCCGATTGACCTGATCGTGGAGGCGTTTGGCGATTTGCGCGAAGTGCAACATGCGTATCAGGCGGCGGCAGGGCGCTTCGTGGGCGTGCTCGACGAACTGTGCGCGGAGCTTCCCTTGCTGCGGGCGCAGGCTATGCCTGGCGGGCCTTCGCTGAATGGAAAAATCGCAAGGCGAATGGCAGTGGCGGTGGCGCCGTACGCCGCACGCACATTCATCACACCCATGGCGGCGGTGGCGGGAGCGGTGGCGGAAGAAATCCTGGAGGTCATGACTTCGGCTGCGCGGCTGGCGAAGGCGTACGTCAACGATGGCGGCGACATCGCGCTGCACCTGGGGCCGGGCGAGCGCTTCGTGATCGGCATGGTGGAAAGGCCAGATCGTCGGTCGCTGTTCGGGACGGCGACCGTAAGCTCCCATGACGGAGTTCGCGGTATTGCCACCAGCGGCTGGCGGGGGCGAAGTTTCTCGCTGGGAATTGCGGACGCGGTCACGGTGCTGGCGGAAAGCGCGGCGCAGGCCGATGCCGCAGCCACCATCATCGCCGACGCTGTGGATCTGCCAGGGAACCCGAAGGTTGCGCGTGTCCCGGCGTGCAGCCTGGCGCCAGACAGCGACCTGGGCGACCTGCTGGTGACGCAAGATGTAGGAACGCTTTCGGCGGAAGAAGTGGACTGCGCGCTGCAGGCGGGGATGGCTGTGGCGGAGGGACTCGCAAAAGAAGGCCTGGTTCATTCCGCTGCGCTGCATTTGAGCGGAGAAACGCGCATCGTTGGCGCAGCGCTGAGCCTGGCGACTCTCAGGCTGCCGGAAGCGGCGCACAGGAGCCTGGTTCATGCCTGAGGTGCGGGTCAGAAAAATGCTGACGACAGTGGAAGAAATCCTCCATGAAGGCGGGCCGGCGCCGAAAACGCCGCTGCGTCGTGCCGCAGCCCTGGCCGTCATCCACAACCCGTTTGCCGGCCGGTTCGTGCCGGACATAGCCGGCTTCATGGATGATCTGAAGCCGCTAGGCATGGAGATGGCAAAGTTGCTGATTGCAGCGCTGGGTGGGAATTCCACAATCGTCGAAGGTTACGGCAAGGGAGCCATTGTGGGCGCGGCGGGAGAACTGGAACATGGCGCGCTGTGGCATGTTCCCGGCGGCTACGCCATGCGCGAGGTGCTGGGCGGAGCAAAGGCGATCGTGGCTTCAACGAAGAAGGTGGGCGGACCGGGAACGCGGCTCGATGTGCCGATCACGCATATCAACGCGTCCTATGTGCGCAGCCACTTTGATGCCATGGAGGTGGGGATTACTGATGCGCCGGAAGCTGACGAGTTGCTGCTGGCGCTGGTGATGACCACCGGGGCGAGGGTGCATGCGCGGGTGGGCGGGCTGAAAGCTTCGGAGATCAAAGGAGAAGACGGACTGCGATGAAAGCGCGAATCCGCAAGCTGGCGACGTTCGTGGAGGAAACAAGAAGCGAGATGGGGCGGGCGATTGAGCCGCCCACGCGCCGCGCCGCCGCGGTGGCGGTGATCGAGAACCCGTGCGCGGGCAAATACGTGGAAGATCTCTCGGAGTTGATGGACATCGGCGAAGAACTGGGCGAGTTGCTGACGCAACGGGCGGTGGCGGCGCTGGGGATTGCGCCGACAACGGCGGAGAGTTACGGCAAGGCAGCAGCGGTGGGAGAGAACGGTGAAATCGAGCACGCGGCCGCCATCCTGCATCCCAAGCTGGGCACGCCGGTGCGGCGGGTGCTGGGCAAAGGGGCGGCGCTGATTCCTTCCTCCAAAAAGCGCGGAGGGATGGGCGTAGCCGTGGACATTCCGCTGGGGCACAAGGATGCGGCGTTTGTGCGCAGCCATTTTGATGGCATGGAAGTTCGCATAAACGATGCACCGCGGGCCAATGAAATCCTGGTGGCCGTGGCGGTGACCGACAGCGGACGCCCGCTGGCGCGCGTGGGCGGGCTGACGAAAGACAAGATCAAGGGAGAGGATGGATTGAGGTAGGCGGTAGTTGTTCAGCCGTCCCTGACGGGACTGCGTTGATGTTGTGGCCGGGTTCCCGCCAGTGAACTGGCGGGCTACTCTCAGCCGGTCTCTCACGAGACCGGGTAGGAATTGGCGCAGGGCGCAACCGACGAATGAGAGAACTCCCTGGAACGGCAACTGGGGAACGAACTGAGCAGGGGTGCTTCGACTGCACCGGCCGGTTCGCAAGCGAACCGGCCCGTTCCGCTCAGCATGACAGTCAGGGCATATGCTGCATGCCTGGCCGGCGCGGCTGAAGCTGCGCCTTTCCGACAAAAACAATGGCTCCGTTCAGGAAATGAACTTTGTTCAGCCGTCCCTGACGGGACTCCATTGATATTGTGGCCGGGTTCCCGCCAGTGAACTGGCGGGCTACTTTCAGCCGGTCTCTGCGAGACCGGGCAGGAATTGGCGTAGGGCGCAACCGACGAATGAGAGAACTCCCTGGAACGGCAGAAGCAAGGGAAACTGTGCAGGGGTGCTTCGACTCCACAGCCCGGTTCGCAAGCGAACCGGCCTGTTCCGCTCAGCATGACAGTCGACAATACCTATTTCACAATCTCCGGCACCCGCGCCGCGGGGGGAGTGTTGCGGGAGCGGTGGGCGCTCACGGCGCCGTCAATCACCACCATGCCGATGCCGGGCAGGTCGCCGCGCTCGATGCTGTGCAATACGGTTTTGCCGGCGGAGTGCTGCGCCTGGTCAATGAAAACGAAAGTGGCGGCGCGGCCCACCTCAACCAGGCCGCAGTCGAGGTTGCGCATCCTCGCCGTGTTTCCAGTAGCGAAACAGACGGCCGTCTCCGCCGGCACGTTTCCCAGGGCGGAGAGCATGGAAATGAGGCGCAGGATGCCCAGAGGCTGAACACCCGAGCCCGCGGGCGAGTCGGTGCCCAGGATCACGCGGTGCAGCTGCTTGAGTTCGCCGGCGGTAAACACGGTCAACAGAGCGGCTTTTTCATTGCCGTTGTGAACAATCTCCAAAGCCCGGGTTGAGCTTTCGCACAGGGCGACAATCTGATCGTCGGGCAAAGCGGTGTGGCCGCCATTGATGTGGCCGATGACGTCGGCGTCCGCGGCCAGGACAATTTCCTTATCAATCAGGCTGGAGCCGGGAATAGAGGGTCCGCCGGTGTGGATGGTGCTCTGGATGCCGTACTTACGTGCCCAGGCCACCATCTGGCGAGCGGTGGCGCCATCTTTCACGCTGCCCAGGCCAACTTCGCCGAGCAGGGTGACGCCGGCGGCGGCCAGTTCCTTGAAATCCTCCTCCACCATGCCGTGCTCCAGCACGGGCGCTCCGGCATGAATGCGCACGCCGCCAGGACGGAAATTGGTGAATGCACGCTGGGCGAAGACGGCCATGGCTTTGAGACCGGTGATGTCCTTGGGGCGGCCCGGGGTGTGCACTTCGCCCGCGGAGATCATAGTGGTCACGCCACCGTGAAGGTAACTGTCAATCCAGTTGAGCTGATTCTGGCGCGGCGTCCAGTCGCCGGCCACGGGATGCACGTGGCTGTCAATGAGGCCGGGAATCAACGTGGTGCCATTGGCGTTGATGTGGGTGGCGGCGCCGGCGAGATCCAAGTCCTTCTCTTTGCCGATGGCGGAGATGCGGCCGTTGACAGCCACGACGGTATCCGCGTCGAGAATAGGATGTGACAAATCACCACACAGAAGCAGGCCGATGTTGCGGATGACGAGCTTAGCAGGGGCGACTGCGGGTTTGTCTTCTGCCATTTTGCCCTCGATGTAAACTGGCGCAACGTTTGTAAACGAAACGTGGCAGGAGAGCAACTCGTCCTTTTCACCCAGGATCGGACATGAAAACTTCACTGATACGCGTGATGTTGCTGTTGGTGGTCGGCGTAACCTCGGCTCTTTCGCAAGCCGCGCCCAAGAAGATCATCATTGACACGGACCCGGGCACGGATGATGCGCTGGCCATCCTGCTGGCGCTCAACTCGCCGGAAGTGCAGGTGCAGGCCATCACGGTGGTGCCGGGCAATGTAACCGCGCAGATGGGCCTGGAGAACGCGCTCAAGCTGGCGACACTGGCCAACCGCTGCGATATTCCGGTGGCGGGCGGAGCGCAGCACCCGCTGGCGCAGAAGCTCATTACCGCCGAGTTCTGGCACGGCAAAAACGGCCTGGCCGACATCGAACTGCCCACCCGTTGCCAGGCGGACCCGCGCTTCGGCCCCGACCTGATCATCGAACTGGTACACAAATATCCGCACGAAATCACACTGGTCCCCATCGGGCCGCTGACCAACATTGCGCTCGCCGTCTCCAAGGACCCTTCCATTGTGCCGCTAGTGAGGGAGGTGATCCTGATGGGTGGCAGCATTTCCGGGGGCAACGTGAACGCCGCGGCAGAGGCCAACATCTACAACGACCCGGAGGCTGCGCAGATCGTGTTCAACGCGGGATTTGCCTCGCTGACCATGGTAGGCCTGGACGTGGGCAACAAGACGCTGATGGGCGAGAAGGAGATCACGGCGTTGAAGGCCACGCCAGGACCGATGGCGAACTTTGTAGCCCAAGTGGGGAGCTACCTGCTCGAACTGTCACGGCGTTTTGGCGAAAACGGCAGTCCCATGTACGACCCGCTGGCCATGGGCGTGACGCTCGACTCCACGCTGGTGAAGACCGCAGCGATGCGGGTGGACGTGGAGACACGGGGCCAGTTCACGCGAGGGGAAACCGTCGCTAACCGCAGCGGGATGGTGGAGCGCAATGTGCTGCATGGCGATCGCTACATTATCGAAGGCGTGGACAAGGTGACGCCGAACGTCAAGGTATGCGTGGATGTGCAGGCGCAGCGGTTTCTGGATCTGCTGGTGAGCCGGATACGGGGAAAGTGATTGCGCCTTTGGTGTGACTTCTTTCGCCCCGCTGGGGCGCACGACTGTTGCGCAACGAATCCCCGGACTTACGCCGGGGCTACATTATGGTGCCGCTCCGCGGCTGAATGGGTCTCTTCTAATGCACTAATTTAAATGCGATAAACCTGAAGGGGGGTCCCGTCAGCCGGATGGAAGAACTCCCTCAAATCTCAGCCAATGAACGAACTGAGTAGGGGTGCTTCGATTTCACCGACCGGTTCGCAAGCGAACCGGCCGATTCCGCTCAGCATGACATTTCCAGAAGTGATTGGCTGGATCATCCGACCTGAGGGGCAATCTGATTTGCCGACCAAAAGTTTGGCTAGGAGTTGGCGCTTTTTGGTTCGCAAGCGAACCGGCCTGTTGCGCTCAGCATGACAGAGGTGTGTTGCGAGAGCACCTATATTCGCGTTGACTAGCCAGCGAGGGCGCCCGTAGAGTGGCAGGCTTCATGCCTGCGCCGCCTACTACCATCGCGTTTCGCAAACCGGGCAGCCTGCTGGAACGCTGGTTCAAGCTCACAGAAAACGAAACTACGGTTCGCCAGGAACTGCTGGGCGGGCTGACCACATTCATCACCATGGCGTACATCGTGGTGGTGAACGCGCAAATCCTGTCGCAGGCGGGAATGCCGGCAGAGGGCGTGGTCTTCGCCACCTGCGTTTCAGCGGCGTCGGCAACGTTGGTCATGGGCCTGTACGCCAACTACCCCATTGCGCTGGCGCCGGGCATGTCACTGAACGCCTACTTCACTTACTCCGTGTGCCTGGGCATGCATGTGCCATGGCAAACCGCCCTGGGCGTGGTGTTCATTTCCGGGGTGGTATTCATCCTGATCACGGTGACGCGGGTGCGGGAGCAGATTGTGAACGGCATTCCTGACTGCCTGAAACATTCGACCGCGGCGGGGATCGGCATCTTCATCGCCTTTATCGGCATGCGCAACGCACGGCTGGTGGTGGCAAATCCCGCGACGTTCCTGAGCCTGGGCAGTTTCTCCGACCGCGGCGCGCAGGCGGCCTGTTTCGGAATTCTGCTGACGGTGGCGCTGCTGGCCAGAAAAGTACACGGCGGCGTGCTGCTGGGGATTGTGGGCACGATGCTGTTCGGGATTGCGCGCGGCATCGTGCATCTGCCGGGCACCTTCATCTCCATGCCCCATCCTTCGGGAACGCTACTGCGCCTGGATTTGCGGGGCGCGGTTCACCTGGGACTGTTTGAGATTATTTTTGCCTTTCTGTTTGTAGACCTCTTCGACAACATCGGCACGCTGATGGGGGTCTGCGAACAGGCGGGCTTCGTGAAGGATGGGAAGATTCCGCGCGTGGGCCGGGTGCTGCTGGCGGATGGCGTGGGCACGGTGCTGGGATCGTTGACCGGGACCTCAACCGTGACCAGCTATGTGGAGAGCGCGGCGGGTGTGGCCGCAGGGGCGCGCACCGGGTTGAGCAACATCATGGTGGCGGCGCTGTTCGTGCTGGCGGTGTTCTTCAGCCCGCTGGCCACCAGCATACCGGCATTTGCGACCGCGCCGGCGCTGGTTGTGGTGGGCGGGCTAATGATGCAATCGGTAGCGCGCATTGAGTGGCAGGATTTTTCGGAGGCGTTTCCAGCTTTCATCACCGCGATAGCCATGCCGCTGACTTTCAGCATCGCCACCGGGCTGAGTTTCGGGGTGATTACTTACGCGGCAGTGAAGGTGGCAGCGCGCAAGGGGCGTGAAGTAAGCGGGGTGATGTGGGTGCTGACGGTTGTGTTCGTGCTGCGGGACATTTATCTGGCGGTGAGGTGAGCGCACCTTCCATTCTTACTCTGTAGGCCCCGAGCATTGCTTGGGCAAATTCTAAAGCAGGTCCATTCGCTGCATTCCCTCGCTAAAGCTCGGTCATGCAGCTCGGATGACAATGGATAGCAGGGGGGGCAGGAAGGGTGCGGCTGAAGCCCAGATCCGGGAGCCGGTTGCTATTGCAGGCCTGAAGGCCTGCTCCACCCAGGTTTTGAATTCAGATCAGCCGTAGGCGCGGGAAACCAGAAAGATAGCCAGGCCGTAGAAAACGAACATGAAGGTCAGGTAGAGCTTGGCACGGGCTCCGGAGGCGGCAAATTCCTTCCAGGCAAAAATGCCCCAGAGTGCGGCGACCATGGGAGCGGACTGTCCGATGGCGTAGGAAATGGCCACGCCGGTCAGGCTCGCGGCCGCCATGTTGAAGACAGTGCCGACGCCCCAGATGAATCCACCCAACAGGCCAAACAAATGTCCCGAGGCGGACGCGTGGAAAAAGCCGGCGAAACCCACAGGATCGCCGACCAGCGGGCGCTTCATGAAATAGATATTCCAGATAAAGCAGGAGAGCAGGGCGCCGAGAGTCAGGAAGACGCACACGCTATAGGGCCCGAGCGTGTTGCCGCGGGTCATGGAGTGGGTGACGAAGGGAGCCCACAAGCCCATGAGGATGCCGGAAATGACGCTGACTACAATGCTTTTTCTTGAAACGGAACGACCGGCGGCAGCCAGGCTGCTGTAGGCCTTGCCGTCGAGAATTACCGCCAGCAGCGCGCAGGCCACACCAGCAGCCAGAAAGGCGGCGCTTCCCTTGGGCTGCAGCACGTAACTCAACACTACCCCAACAACCAGGGCGATGCCGATGGACACTGGGAAGGCAACCGCCAGTCCGGCCATATCAATGGCGGCGACCAGGAGAAGATTGGCCAGATTGAAAACCACTCCGGCAAGCAGGGCGTATCCGATGTTGCCGGGGTCGGCAGCGTGAACGTTGTTGAGGAAGCTGGCGGAGTTGTGCCCGCTGCTGCCCATGGTGAAAGCAAGGATGAGCGAGATAACGAAGATGCCGATGGCGTAGTCCCAATAGAACAGCTCAAAGCGGTAGTTCTTCACACCCTTGTAAGTGTTGGCCCAGGAGCCCCAGCAAACCGCGCTGGTAATCATCATCAGAAGCGCAATGCTCAGAGTGTGAGGTGTGTACATCGCTTCTCCTTAAGCGCCGCCAAGGGTTGGCGACGTAGGCTAGCGTTCCAGCGGAACCACTGTCAAGCCAAACCGAGAGCGTAACCCATCGTGCGCCGGCTGACGTACAATGCAGATGCCATGGTGGACAAAAACATCTCGACTTATACGGCGGCGGACGCGCCGCTGGCCACGCTGGCGGGGCGTCCGCTGCTCTCCAACCGGGGGATACCGCTGAACCTGGAGTGGGTGAAGCAGGCGCGGGTGAACACCAGCGCGGTGGAGCGACGAGCCCAGACCCACGTGACGCGGCGAACGGTGAAAAGGGAGTGGCAGGCGGCGTGGTTGCTGCGAGCAATCACTTGCATGGACCTGACCACGCTTTCCGGCGACGACACCGAAGAGCGGGTACGGCGGCTGTGCGCCAAGGCAAAGCAGCCAATCCAGCCGGAGTTGGCGAAGCGACTGGGCGTGGAGGAACTCGACATCAAAGTGGCGGCAGTGTGCGTTTACCACCGCTTCGCGGAAACAGCGCTGCGGGCGCTGGCAGGCAGCGGGGTGAGGGTGGCGGCAGTTTCCACCGGCTTCCCTGCGGGACTCTCGCCGCTGGAAGAGCGGATTGCGGAAGTGCGGCGGTCAGCGGAAGCGGGCGTGCAGGAAAATGATACGGTGATCACGCGGGCGCATGTGTTCGGCGGGCGCTGGCAGGCGCTTTACGACGAGGTTGCCGAATTCAAGCGCGCCTGCGGCAGCGCGCACATGAAGGTGATTCTGGGCACGGGCGACCTGCTCACGCTGCGCAATGTGGCGCGGGCCAGCCTGGTGGCAATGATGGCGGGCGCCGATTTCATCAAAACCTCCACCGGCAAAGAGCCGACCAATGCGACGCTGCCCATGGGCTTTGTCATGACGCGGGCGATTCGCGAGTACGCGCAGGAAACCGGGATGGCAGTGGGATTCAAACCGGCCGGTGGAATCCGCACCGCTAAGCAGGCCACGGAATGGCTGGCGCTGATGAAAGAGGAACTGGGAACGCCGTGGATGCGGGCGGAGCTTTTCCGTTTTGGAGCCAGCGGGCTGCTGAACGACATTGAACGGCAACTGGAACACCATGCGACCGGGCGCTACTCCGCAGACTACCGGCATCCGATCGCATAACGAAACATTGAGCCAAGACGAATGAGCATAGCGGAAAAGTTCCTGACCATGGAGTACGGGCTGGCGCCGGAGGACCCGAAAGAGGCACTGACGTGGCTGGAGGGCCACGGGCGGCGCTTCGGCCATTTTATTGGCGGAGAGTGGCGGCAGCCAGCCGAGGGCCAGTTCTTCGACACGACCGACCCGGGCTCGAGCGAGAAGCTGGCCAGCGTGGCGCAGGGTTCGGTGGCGGACATTGATGCCGCGGTACAGGCGGCGAAAAGCGCGCTGCCGAAATGGCAGAAGCTGAAGTCGCATCAGCGTGCCCGGTTTCTCTATGCCCTGGCGCGCGCGGTGCAGCGGCATTCGCGGCGGCTTGCCGTTCTGGAAACGATGGACAATGGCAAGCCCATCCGGGAGAGCCGGGACATTGATATTCCGCTGGTGGCGCGCCATTTCTATCACCACGCGGGCTGGGCGCAGCTTCTGGAAAAAGAATTTCCGGGCTACACCGCCTGCGGCGTGGTCGGGCAGATCATACCCTGGAATTTTCCCTTGCTCATGCTGGCGTGGAAAATTG
>DASSQB010000247.1:0-15663 GCA_035702725.1 Terriglobales bacterium
GGTAGATGCAAGCGACGGCAGCCTGATGGAGATGGCCGAGGGCCAGGGGACACTGGTGAGCTGGAATTCAGTTGCCAATGTGGAGCAGAAGAAGAAACTGGCAAACGCTTATGGCGCCTCTGCCGTGGATATGGAAGCGGCGGCAGTGGCCCGCGGGGCAGTGACGCGGAAAGCGGATTTCATGGCAGTAAAGGCCATCTCCGACGCTTATGATTTCGAGTTCCCCCAGTTGGAGCGGTTCATCGGCCCCGACGGACGCTTCCGCAGCGGCGGGCTGTTGATGTTTGCCGCCATTCGTCCCTGGTTGTGGAAGAAGCTGCTCTATCTGAAGCGCAATAGCGAGCGGGCCGCCACCACCCTGTGCGACTGGCTGGAATGGTACAACCAGCCGGCGCGCAATGTGGGCGTAGGCGAGGCGGAGCTTCACCCCATGGGATCGAGACGACATTGATGGCTGTAGCGGGCCAATTTACGGTGAAGCGGGGGCGGGAGGCGATTCCCGCCACCATGAGGGCCGCCGTGTATCACGGCAAGGAAGACGTGCGTCTGGAGACGGTGCCCGTGCCCAAGATCGGTCCAGGAGAGCTGCTCATCCGGGTACACACCTGCGGCATCTGCGGCACCGATTTGAAGAAAATCGCTACCGGCTCCCATTCCGCGCCCCGCATCTTCGGACATGAAACCTCGGGCGTGGTGGCTGCGGTGGGACAGGGTGTAACCCGGTTCCGCGTGGGGGACCGGGTGATGGCTTTCCACCACATTCCCTGCGGAGAGTGCTACTACTGCCGTCACAAGGTGTTTGCCCAGTGTCCGGTGTACAAGAAGGTGGGCTGCACGGCGGGATATGAGCCCAGCGGCGGCGGATTTTCCGAGTACGTCCGCGTCATGGATTGGATTGTGGATCGAGGCGTGGTGCGGATTCCTGACGAGGTTTCCTTCGAGCAGGCGTGCTTTGTTGAGCCGGTGAACACGTGCCAAAAAGGAATTGAGACGCTGCGCCTGCAAACGGGTGAAACCGTGGCAGTTATCGGACAGGGGCCCATCGGCATTATCCTCGCGTCATTGGCTAGTAGGGCAGGGGCAAGGGTAATAACTTCCGATTTGTTTCCTGAGAGGCTTAGAATATCTAAGAGATTCGGCCTAGAGGAAACGGTAGACGTCTCGCAAACCGATCTGGTTTCGCGAGTACGGGAACTCACCGAGGCGCGTGGGGCGGACGCAGTCATCCTGGCAGTCGGTGGCAACAAGCTGATTCGTCCCGCTGTGGAGGCGTGCCGGTCGGGAGGGCGAGTGCTCTTGTTTGCACAGACGGTGCACGGGGAGGCGGTGATTGACCCCGCCGCGGTCTGCGTAGACGAAAAAACATTGCTCGGTTCATATAGCGCTTCCGTGGACCTGCAGGAGGAGTCGGTGCGTTTTGTTTTCAGCCGGGAGATGAACCTGGAAGGGCTGATCAGCCATCGTTTCTCCTTAGAGGGGAGCCTGGAGGCGCTTAATTTGGCGGCTCATCCGCAAGCGGACTCGCTGAAGATCGTTATTCAGCCGGGCAGCGCATGGGAAGGACACTCAGAGTGAACGGTAAGATGACGGCGGCGGTCCTCTACGGTAAAGAGGACGTCAAGATAGAGCAGGTCCCGATTCCCCGGGTGGGGGAAGGTGAGGTGCTGATCAAGGTGCAGGTAGCGCTCACCTGCGGCACCGACCTGAAGGTGTACCAGCGCGGCTACCACGCGCGCATGATTGTGCCACCGGCGCTGTTCGGGCACGAATTGGCCGGTGTGATCGAGGAAGTTGGGCCCGGGGTCAGGTGGTTTCGCAGAGGCATGCGGGTGGTCTCGCTGAACTCCGCGCCCTGCCAGGCCTGCTTTTACTGCTCCAAGCACCAGGAGAACCTGTGCGAGGACCTGCTGTTCAACAACGGCGCCTATGCCGAGTACATCCGCATTCCGCGGCGCATCGTCGAATCGAACATGCTGGCCATGCCGCCGGGGGTGAGCTTTGAAGAAGCGGCCATGACCGAGCCGCTGGCCTGCGTGCTGCGCGGGCTGCATGAGACCAAGCCCGAGATCGGCGACACAGTGACCGTGATTGGCGGCGGCCCCATCGGCATGATGTTTGTGCAGGTGGCGCGGCTGATCGGCTGCAACGTCATCTCCGTGGTCAAGCGTGACTCCCAGGTGCAGGCAGCCAAGCGCATGGGCGCTAACGACGTGGTGCAGATCACCAAAGTGCCCGACGCAGTGGAGGCGGTGCGCGTGCTCACCCGCGAAAAGCGTGGGTCCGACATTGTGATCGAGGCGGTGGGCCGCCCGCAGGCCTGGGAGTGGGCGGTGGAGATGGTCCGCAAAGGCGGCACGGTGAACTTCTTCGGCGGCTGCGCCAGCGGGACCAAGGTGCAACTGGATACCAACCGGCTGCACTACTCTGAGATCACGCTGAAGGCCACTTTCCATCACACGCCGGAGACGGTGCGGCGTGCCTTCGCCTTGATCGCAGAACGCAAGATCCGGGGCACCGACTACATCACCGGGGAGGCGCCGCTTTCGCGCCTGCAGCAGGTGCTGCACCATATGCTGAACCGCAACGGCGACATCAAAACCGCCATCATCCCCGGACACTAGGACGCATTGACGACTGGGAACCGCAGCTTTATGCCATCCATCGCCAGCAACGGATCCCAGCCCCTTGCCGCGAGCGAGGCGCCTGGCTGGCGGGCGCTGCCGCCGGAGTACGCCATTCCCGCTGTGACGCCTTCTCTGGATGAAGCGCGGGCGTATTGCGAACGCTTGGCGCGCAGCCACTATGAGAACTTCTCGGTAGCCACCTGGTTTCTGCCTAAGCGGTTGCGGCCGCACTTTTACAGCATCTACGCCTACTGCCGCATTTCCGACGACTTGGGCGACGAGGTGAGCAATCCGCAGTATGCCCTGCAGTTGCTCGACATCTGGGAAGGGGAACTGGACCGCTGCTACGCCGGGCAGCCGCGTCATCCGGTGTTCGTGGCCTTAGCGGAGACTGTGCGGGCGTGTGATATTCCCCGGCAGCCATTCGCCGACCTGCTGACCGCGTTTCGCCAGGACCAGCGCATCAGCCGCTATGAAACCTTTGAGGATGTGCTGCGCTACTGCCACTACTCGGCCAATCCCGTGGGCCGGCTGGTTCTATATGCCTGCGGGTATCGCGATGAGGGGCGGCAGCAGCTTTCCGACTACACCTGCACCGCGCTGCAACTGGCAAACTTCTGGCAGGACGTGGCGGTGGATTACGGCAAAGGGCGCATCTATCTCCCGCTCGAAGATCTCAAGCGCTTTGGCGTGACTGAGGAGGATATTGCCGAACGGCGCGCCACGCCGCAGTTCCTCGAACTCATGCGCTTTGAAGTGCAGCGCGCCCGTGAGTGGTTCCACAAAGGCTTGCCGCTGGCCGAGAAAGTGGATAGCGAGTTGGCCATAGACATCGAGCTTTTCAGCCGGGGCGGGCTGGCCATTCTGCAGGCTATTGAAGAGCAGGGCTATGACGTGCTGCGCCGCCGGCCGGTCATCTCCAAGCCGCGCAAACTGGCGCTGGTGGCCCGGGCGGGGCTGCGCAAGCTGCTATGAGCGCCAGCGACCAGACCGTTCCCGCGGTGGTGACAGAGTCGCAGCTGAATACCGCCTACAGTGTCTGCCGCCGCATTGCCCGCTCAGCCGCAAAAAACTTCTACTACGCTTTCCTGGCCCTGCCCAGGCCCAAGCGGGATGCCCTCAGCGCGGTGTACGCCTTCATGCGCCACAGCGATGACCTGAGCGACGATCCCGGCCGGCTTCCGGCAGAGCGCCTGGCCCGGCTGGAAGACTGGCGCAACCAGATGCACTCCGTGCTCGCGGGCAGCTTAAGCGACGAGCCCGTGCTCCTGGCGCTGGCGGATACGGTGCGCGTTTTCAGAATCAAGCCAGAACTTCTGGACGCACTGGTGGAGGGCACGGCCATGGACGTGCGCGAAATGCTCGATGGCCCCGGGCTGAAGCTTTCCTTCGAGACCTTCGACGAGCTTTACAGATATTGCTATCACGTGGCCTCAGTGGTGGGGCTTATCTGCATTCGCATTTTCGGTTATGAGGATCCCGCCGCGGAGAAGCTGGCCGAGCAGTGCGGCGTCGCGTTTCAGCTCACAAACATCATTCGCGATGTCAAGGAGGATGCGGCCATGAGCCGCATCTATCTGCCCAAAGAAGACCTGGCCATGTTCGGCTTATCGGCCTCGGCGCTCAGAAGCCCTGAGATTGAGCGCCTGCGCCCGGTGCTGGAGCTGGAGGCGGAGCGAGCGCGCGGGTATTACCGCGCCGCTGAGGAACTGATTCCCTTGATCGAGCCCGACAGTCAGCCGGCCTTGTGGGTGCTGGTGACCATTTACCGGCGGTTGCTGGAAAAAATCGCCGAGCGCGGCTACGACGTCCTTCGCCACCGAGTGCGCCTTAGCAAGGCGGAGAAGGTGTCCATTCTGACGCGCGGCCTGGCGCGCCGCTTCACGGCATGAGCAGTGGTTCCAGCCAACCCCGCCCCACAGTAGCGGTGGCCGGTGGCGGGCTGGCAGGGCTGGCGGCGGGTTGCGCCCTGGCAGATGCCGGTTTCCGCGTAACTCTTTTCGAGCGCCGCCCCTACCTTGGCGGACGCGCTTCTTCCTACCAGCATCCCGGCACCGGGGAAGTGGTGGATAACTGCCAGCACGTGCTGCTGGGCTGTTGCACCAACCTGGTGGATTTCTACCGCCGCATAGGGGTGGAAGAGAAGATCCGCTGGTTCGACCGCCTGATGTTTGTGGAGCCGGGCGGGCGGCAGTCGGCGATTTCGCCGAGCTGGCTGCCGGCGCCCCTGCACACCGCGCCTTCGTTCCTGCTGGCGCCATGCCTGAGACTGCGCGACAAGCTGGCCATTGCGCGTGCCATGCTGGCCATTACGCGTGGTGCTGAGGACGATGGCAGCGAGAATTTCCGCCACTGGCTGGAACGTCATGGGCAGACGCAGGGCGCCATCGAGCGCTTCTGGAAGGTGGTGCTGGTCAGCGCGCTTAACGAGGAACTGGAACGCAGCTCGGTGCGTTATGGTGCGCAGGTCTTTCGTGAATCGTTCCTGAAATCGGCCGCAGCCGGGCGCATGGGCGTGCCTACTGTGCCGCTTACGGAACTGTACAACACCGCCGGAGATTACATCCGCCAGCGGGGCGGGGAAGTGCAGTTGCGGGCTGCGGTGGAGGTCTTCGCCGCCGATTTAGAGAAGGTCAAGCTGTGCGCGGCGGGCAAAGAGGTGCTATGCGACTTCGCTGTGCTGGCGTTGCCTTTCAACGCCATCGGCGCGGTGTTGCCGCAGGGCGAAGCGGCGGAACCGCTCCGCCAGGCTGCGCGGCAGCTGGGGAGCTCGCCCATCACGGGAATCCACTTATGGTTTGACCGCCAGATTACCGAGCTTGACCACGCCGTGCTGCTCGACCGCACCATTCAGTGGATGTTTCACAAATCGAAACTCCTGGGGCGCGAGGCGGAAGGCGGTGGGAGCTACCTGGAGCTGGTGGTGAGCTCCTCCAAGACGCTGGTGGATAAGCCGAAGAATGAAATTGTGGACCTGGCAGTAGCCGAGTTGAGCGAATTTTTTCCCCAGACTCGCGAAGCCCGGCTGCTGAAATCAACCGTGATCAAGGAAGTGCACGCGACCTGGTCGCCCGCTCCGGGCGTGGACCACCATCGCCCGCCCGCAGCGACCGCCTGGCCCCGCGTGTTTCTGGCCGGCGACTGGGCGGCTACTAGCTGGCCGGCCACCATGGAGGGAGCGGTGCGCAGCGGCTACCTGGCGGCGGAAGCGCTGGCTCGCGCCGCTGGTGTGCGCGGCACGCGCTTTCTAGTCTCCGATCTGCCCGCGCGCGGATTGATGCGCCTGGCTTTCTAAGGCCTGCCGATTCTAGCCTTACTCGATCGCCATCTTCCAGCCCTTGTCCGTGCGCATCAGGTTCACCGAGGCGCGCGTAGGAGCGGCGTGGTAGAAATCGGCGCCGTATTTATCAATCAGGGTGGAACGGTCCCAGGTGTTGAAGGCCTTCACGCGGTCGCCGGCAGCGTCAAAATCGTCGCCCAGCTGATTGGGCACCCATTTCCAGGTGTACTCCACCGCTGCATCATTCACCCCGTTCATGGTGACCTTGGAAATCTCCACCAGTTGCCGCTCCGCCAGAGGTATGGCGTAGGAGTAGGTGCCGTCGGCGTTCTTCCACTTCTTGAAACCAGGAATGGAGGACAGACGCTCACCCGCAGGCAGCACACTGACCATGGTGCCGCCGCCCGCAGCTTTGGCGGTCTTCACAATGCCGGCTTTCTCCAGCAGGCGATAGTGCGGATCCCGAGGCTTCTCGTCCACGCTGGGCATAACCAGGCCGGCGTGGAAGTGGATAATCGCCGGGCCCTGAGCCTTAATTATGTTCTCCACCACGCCGGCTGCTTCCTTGGTTGACAGCGGCTGCCGCGCGCGGATCTCCAACACCACATAAGCCACCACGCCCAGTACCGCCGCCATCAGGGACAGAAGCAGCAGGAGCGGCAAAATCGAAGACTGCTTTTCCATTTTCACTTCGGCTTCGAAAAGTTCTGACATAGTGCTTCTCCTCACCGCAGGCCGCATACGCGGTCATTTTCCAGCACCAGTGTCGCTTTTACTGTCCGTCAAGGCAGTGATGTAGGTCACATATCAGTTATGAGGATGGCCCTGTAGGATAACGGACAAGGAGGTGTTCGCCGGGTTCCAGCCGCCTGCACCGCGACACCCGGCCTCCGCCCCTGTACAATGACCCGGTGCTTTAGGGGCGGCCGCACCGCGCGGGAAAACTGTTTTTGTAGCCGTCCGGGTACCACTTGGCTTTTGCAGGGGCGAACAACCCTAGACATAGTTATCTGCTCCAACTTGACACGAACCGCGATTCAAGGAGTGTTGCGGACCCGGAGAATTCCGGACAAGGCTCAAGAATGATCACACAAGAAACGTTGCTGCTCCGGCAGCGCTCCCGGGCGGTTTCCCGCCAGGCTTTTCTATTTGCCAGGAACTTTTTCCGTTATCCCAAGCTGCTCGGTTCCGTGGTGCCCAGTTCACCGTTCCTGGTCAGGCACCTGCTCTCGCTTATTGACTGGCGACGAGCGCGGATAGTTGTGGAATACGGGCCGGGCGTGGGCACGCTCACCCGAGAGATCCTGAAGCGCATTGGCCCGGAAGCCACCTTGGTGGCGATTGAGCTCAATCCTGAGTTCGTTGAATTTCTGCAGAACGAAATACACGATCCACGCTTTCGGCTGGTCTATGGGTCGGCGGCGGACGTGCGCACCATTCTGCAGCAGCTGAATCTGCCCCACGCCGACTACATTATTTCCGGCATCCCTTACACCCTGCTGCCTGACCGCATCCGCCGGGTTGTGACTCGCGAATCGCACTGCGTTCTCCATCCTCAGGGTGCCTTTTTGGTTTACCAGTTCACGCGCACGGTGCTGCCTTATGTGAAGGCCATCTTTGGCGATGTGCGGAAAGATTTCAAGTTGCTCAACATCCTGCCGGCTCACATTTACCTCTGCACACCGTGACAAGACGCGCGGAACCCATGGCTTTGATACCATTTCTCAGGCCAATCTTGAGCTGACAAACTGGCAACTGACAACCGGCAACTGACAACTGGTTCTCATGATTCACGAAATCATTCCCGTGGGGCCGCTGCAGTGCAATTGCTCCGTGGTTGGCGACGAGGGCACGCGCGAGGCCATGGTGATTGATCCCGGAGATGAGATTAACGGGATCATGGCGCTGGTGCAGAAGCACGGATTGGCGGTGAAGCAGATTGTGATTACGCATGCCCACATTGACCACGTGGGCGGCGCCATGAAGCTGCGCCAGCTCACGGGCGCGCCCATTCTGCTCAACCAGAACGATTACGCTCTGCTCAAGATGCTGGATGTGCAGGCGGCGTGGGTGGGCATGGCGACGCCCGGCAAGGTGGAAATTGACCAGCCGCTGGCGGAGGGAGACAAGCTGCGCGCGGGCAGCCTGGAGGCCAGCGTCCTGCACACGCCCGGGCACACCGAGGGCAGCGTGTGCCTGTATTTTCCCGCTCAGCAGAAGCTGCTTGCCGGGGATACGCTTTTTGCCGGCAGCATTGGCCGCACCGACCTGCCCGGCGGTTCGTTTGAGAAAATCATGAGCTCGCTGCACCAGCGCGTGCTGGTGCTGCCGGACGAAACCCTGGTGGTGCCTGGCCACGGCCCCCTGACCACGATTGGGGATGAGCGCGAAAGCAATCCTTTCCTGACCGGCTAAATTCCTTTTCACCTCAGAGGCACGGAGACACAGAGAAAATCATTGTTTAGTCAATCGTAGTGACTTGGGCGTTACACCACGGTGCGCGGTCCAGCGGCATCCCAACCACCATCAGGTTGAACGTCTTGCCGTATTTCGATTTTCAATTGTTTCTCTGTGACCTCTGTGTCCTCTGTGGTGAAAAATTATGATGGGTTCGCGGCGGAGATGTGGTGTAGCAGGCGGGTTACTCCTTCGCTGAAAGTGTCCGCAGGCGTGATCAGGCTGAGCACCAGGTAGCCATCCCCGGGAAAATCGTAGAAGTGTCCCGGGTGAATAAGGACTGATTCCCGCTCCAGCAGCTCGACGGCCAGTTCCTCGTCAGAGCGCGTAACCGGCACACGCAACACCGCGTACCAGCCACCTTCAATCTGCAAACGCTGGCAATCTTTCTGGCGTACCAGTTGCGAGTCCAATTCGGCCAGATTGGACGCGATTCGCTGCAGCAGCTGGCGGCTTATCGAGTGCCGCTGCTCCAGCAGGCGCGGCATTGCCAATTGCAGCGGAGTGCTCAGGGAGAGGTAGGTGTCGGCAATCATCTCCAGGCGCTCGCGGGCGCCGGCAGCCAGTTCTCTGGGGCCGCTGATCACGATCCACGCCACCTTCATTTGCGGCAAGGCAGAAATTTTCGACAGCCCGCTGAGAGTGAAAGTGAGAGCACCGGTGCTGCCCGCGAAACTGGGACAAGGAGGTCCGGCGTGGGCGTAGTCGAGGAAGACTTCGTCGGACACCAGAGCCAATTCGTGTTCACGGCATAGCTGACGGAGCGCCTCCGCCTCGCCAGGCTTCACATAAGAGCCGGTGGGATTGTTGGGGTGCACCACCAGCACGGTGCGGGTGCGCTCCGTGATGGCCGTCCGCAGGGAATGCAGGTCGAGGTGCCAGCCATGATCGTAGAAGAGCGGGTAGGGAACCAGTTTCACGTCCTGCACATCGGCGAGCAGTTCGAATAGAGGATAGCTGGGGGCGGGAACCAGCACCTCGTCGCCGGGATCGCACAGCAAGCGGAAGACGAAGGAATAGCCCTCACTGGTGCTGGTGGTGAGCAGGATGTGATCTGGGTCAATGCCATTGGTTCCGACCGCACCGCGGTCTGCATAGTACGCGGCGACGGCTTCGCGCGCGCTGCGCAAGCCTTTGGGATCGGGCTGATATTGTAGCGATTCGGGCTGCGCCAGCGCGGAGAGGATCTGAGACTCTTCATAGCGCAAGCCGCATCGCGTGGGGTTGGATTCGGTGAGATCGAGGATTTCCGCGCCCGCGGCACGCCGCCGCTGTAGCGCCTGCGTCAGCCGATTGGGCGCCAGCTTCCAGTTGGTGCGTCGGGCAAACACGTGGCCATTGTACAGAGGCAGTGCTCAGTGGCCGGATTCAGCAGTCAGGGGTAAGGAGTCAGGGGTCGGGAGTCAGGCAGGGCGCGGTCCGTAGCGGATATCTCAGATGCAACTTGGCGGTTCGGGAACAACTGAACACTGACCACTGACAACTGGCCACTGCCCACTGAGGTTTGACCGCCGCCGCCCCAGCCCATAAAATCAACTCAGCTCGCAGCGGCCCTTCGGCTGGGCGAGTGCCAGCCTGCTGCCCCCTCGTTCAACGGCAGGACAGCTGACTCTGGATCAGCATATCGGGGTTCGAATCCCTGGGGGGCAGCCAAATAGTCTAAAGAACTTACTTCTCTGGATTTTCTGAAACGGTTCGAACCAGATGGTCGCGCCGCCCCCCTTCATTTCACCTCTGTGACGCTTTGCTAGCCAGTTGCAGTCGGCGCGCGGATGGTGTGCGATTTCGGACAGAAAAACGCGAATCTGAACACTCAGGCGCGCCGCCAGCGTGCAGAACGAGCGTATCTGGCTGATGTTTCAGCAACTTGCAAGTTGCGAAGTGGTCGTTGGGGTGCACCACAACGGGGCTCTCCAGTTGCTCGCCAGTGTCCCGCGGAGGAACAGTGCTCCAGGACTTTCGCTATGCCGCCCGGCAGTTAGCCAGGTCGCCAGGGTTTGCCGTCATCGTAGTTCTCACCCTGGCGTTGGGAATCGGTGCGAACGCGGCCATCTTCAGCATCGTAGACTGGCTGCTGTTACGTCCCCTGCCAGTCAGCGATCCGGGACAACTGGCCACGATCTGGCAGCAACAGGGGAACCAGGAAGTTCTGTTTCCCGGTATCTCCGTCCCCGACTATCGCGAACTCGCAAGTCAGAGCACGGCGGCATTCGATGATGTGTTCGGCTACGCGCCGGACCTCGTAGGGCTCCGCGTCAGGGACAACAAGGCGGAGCGGGTCATCACAACCTACGTCACTGGCAACTTTTTCTCCGCTCTGGGGCTGAAGCCGGCACTGGGCCGGTTGATTTTGCCGTCGGAAGGAAGCGCCCCAGGTTCTGATCCCGTCATCGTCCTTAGCTATTCCTTTTGGAAGCAGCACCTCGCCGGTGATCCGGGCATTGTCGGCACAAGAGTATTGGTAGACGGCCACCCGCTTACCGTGGTGGGAATCGCTCCCCAGGGCTTCCATGGAATCGCACCATTTCTCTCCGTAGATGGGTACGTGCCGCTAGGCATGGGGACGGTGATTGACCAGTCGCCGGATTTCATGAGTAATCGCGGCCAGCGTGGGCTGATTCTGCTGGGAAGGCTGCGGCACGGCGTGAGCCCGCAGCAGGCACAGGCCGCCATTGTGGTGGTAGCGCAGCGCCTGGCACAGCAATATCCGGATGTTGACAAGAACCTGACAATGATGGTGTTTCCGGAGACGCGCAGCCGCTTGGGCGACCCGCGGACCAATAGCGTCAATGTGATATGCGGGCTCTTTCTCGGCCTGGCGGGGCTGGTGCTGCTGCTGGCCTGCGTAAATGTGGCCAACATTCTGCTGGTGCGGGCCAGCACCCGTGCCCGGGAAATGGCGATCCGCGCCGCGCTCGGTGCCCGCCGCGCCCGGCTGGTGCGGCAACTGCTAATGGAGAGCATTCTGGTGAGCGTGCTCGGCGGCGCTGCCGGCTTGCTCGTTGGCTGGCTGGGCACCACCGCACTAACTTCCATAAATCTCCAGACCGATCTGCCGATTCTTCTGGAGTTGAATTTCGATTGGCGGGTGTTTGCCTATGCGTTTATTGTGGCCTTGCTAACCGGGGTGATCGTAGGTGTGTTCCCCGCGTTGCGTGCCTCGCGCCGCGACTTGAGCAGCGCATTGCATGAAGGAGGCCGCGGGGTAATTGGGACTCGGCAGCGGGTTCGCACGGCGCTGGTGGTCGCCCAGGTGGCGGGCTCGCTCATGCTGCTCATCATGGCCGGCTTGTTCACGCGCAGCCTTGGACATGTGCACCAGACGAATCTCGGCTTCGATCCCGCGCAGGTGGTGAACCTCACCATGGACCCAGCCGAAATTGGTTACCATCCCGAGCAGACTCGCGAGTTCTACCGCGAGCTGCTGGCGCGCATTCGGGCTACTCCCGGCGTGGTCTCGGCTACCAGCGCCTCTTCGGTCCCTTTCGGCTACTACGGTAGTTCCGACAGCCCGCTGGTTGAGGGCTATCAGCCGCCACGCGGACAGGGCGCGCCGGTTGCCTTACTGAACTACATCAGTACGGACTATTTCGACACGCTGCGTATCCCCCTGCTGCGCGGCCGGGCCTTCACGGACGCGGACAGCGAAACTGCTCCCTACGTCGCAATTGTCAACGAAACCTTCGCCAAGCGCTTCTGGCCCAATCAGGACGCGGTGGGACGCGAATTCAAATTGGCTGGAGATATCAAACACCCCCTTAAGATCGTAGGTGTTGCTCACGATGCGCGCTATCAATTCTTCGCCATTGCCGGCGCCGGCCAGCCTTTCGTCTATCTTCCTTTCGCGCAGCATGCCGAGGCTGCCACTTTGCAGACGGTGCAGGTGCGGACAACCGGAGACCCTGGGAGCATGATTCCAGCCCTAGAGCAAACCGTCTCCGCCCTTGCCCCGAACCTCCCGGTGTTTGAAATGAAGACTATGAGCCAGGCCCTCTACAGCTTGAATGGATTCCTGATCTTTCAGGTAGGGGCGGGATTAGCGGCGGCGCTGGGAGGCCTCGGCCTGGTGCTCTCGGTGGTGGGAGTGTATGGCGTAATTTCTTATGCCGCCAGCCAACGCACTCACGAGATTGGCGTGCGCATGGCGCTGGGCGCGCAGCCTGGTGAGATCCTGCGCATGATCTTCCGCCAGGGAATCTTGATCGTGTGCCTCGGTCTGCTCATAGGGGCGGCATGTGCGCTTGCACTAGCTCGTCTTGTCGGCGCATTTCTGACGGTAAGCGCAACCGATCCGGTGACCTACGTATCGGTATCCATTGTGCTGGCAATTGTGGCGCTCACGGCCTGCGCAATTCCTGCGCGGCGGGCTATGCGTGTGGACCCGATGGTGGCGCTGAGATATGAGTAGACAAGCCCCCGCGTAACGCGCCCTTGGCTGAACGAGGAGCGTCCTCAGCTATTCGTAGCGGAGTGCGACCATGGGATCAACGCGCGCCGCTCTTCTGGCCGGGATCCAGCAGGCGAGAGCCGCCGTCATGGTCAGCAAGAGCGTGGTCGCCGCCAGTGTCGCCGGATCGTAGGCGGTCACGCCTTCGAGCTGTGCCCCGATTAACCGCCCAAGGACGAGACTCATGGCGATCCCGATGGCCATGCCGGCAATGACGAGTCGCAACCCCGTCCTGACTACCATGCGGAGGACTTCGGCGTCTTCCGCTCCCAGCGCCATCCGGATCCCGATCTCGTGGGTCTTCTGCGCGGTCGAGTACGCCAACACGCTATAGACGCCCACCGTTACCAGAATCAACCCGATGCATCCGAAAATCGTCATTAAGACGAAGCCAAACCTGGGTCCGGCATACAGGACCTTGCTCAGGCGGTCGTCCAAGGTGCTGGGGTAAGCCAGGCCTACTTCTGAATCGGCGGCCCAAACCTCCTTTCGGACTACCTCCATCATGGTGCTCGGGTCCTGTACCGTGCGCACGAACAGAACTCGCCCTTCCGATCCTGCTGTGGTGTACGGGACCCAGACTTCGGGTTCGATCGGCGCCTGCAAACCGCTGTTGGTCACGTCCCCGACTACACCGATAATTTCGAACCACGAATCGTGGCGCGGGCCGGCGCTTTCGAGACTGATCAACCGAACGCGACGCCCGAGTGGAGTTTCGCCGGGAAAATATCTGCGCACGAAGGTTTGGTTTACAACCGCCACTTTCCGCGCCTTATTGACCTCTTGCTCGGAAAAGGTCCGTCCCTTTTTGAGCTCAATTCGCAAGGTGCGGAAGTACTGCTCGCTGACGTTCTGCAACAGGGTTTGCCAGTCGTCCTGATGGGTTTTTCCGGCGATCTCCAGCTTGCTGGTGTCGAAACTATAAGGCGGGAGCGTGCTCGACTCTGCTGCATCCACGACTCCCGGCAGCGTCTGCAGGCGCGCCAGCAGCGGCTGGAAAAAGCCGGTCACTTGCTCCGGTGTTTTGTAGCGCTCTGCCGGCAGCACAACCGCGGTCTCGAAGACATGGTCCGCCCGCAAACCCAAATTTGCCTTGCGCAGGGCCACAAAGCTTCGCATCAACAGCCCTGCCCCGATCAGCAGGGTCAAAGAGAGCGCGACCTCCCCAACTACCACCGCGTCACGCAACCACCTGCCCTGGAAGCCGCCGCCCACTCCTTTGGCGCTGTCGCGAAGCGGATCGGTCAGGTCACGTCGAGACGACTGCAGTGCCGGCAGCAACCCGAAAATCAGCGGCGTCAGCGCCGCAACGCCGAGCGTAAACATCAGCACCGGCGCATTCAGCGCGATCACGGTTTCGGCAGGTATCAGATCCTGCGGCATCGCCGCCACCAGCAACTTCAGACCGCCCCAGGCGATGAATATTCCCAGGACAGCCCCGGCCATCGCGAGAACCAGGCTTTCGATCATGAGCAGCCGCACCAGTCTTGCGCGCCTGGCGCCCAGCGCCGTCCGCAAGGCAAATTCCTTTTCCCGCGTCGTTGCCCGCGCCAGCATCAAGTTGGCCACGTTGCTGCAGGCGATGAGCAGCAGCAGGCCCACCGCGGCCAGCACTGTGTACAAAGTTTCCTCAAAGCGGCCGATCACAGTGTCACCCAGTTTTCTGAGTTGCACTTTGAAATGCGCGGGATAAGCCTGCGGATAAATTTTCGCCAGGCGGTTCGCTACCAGTGTCAGGTCCGCCTCTGCGATCTGGCGCGATACGCCCGGCCGCAGGCGTCCGAGCAGAAACCAGTCCGGGAAGCCTGCCTCCGCTGTAGCTGCGCGCGTCAACCTCTCGGGAATGTATACGTCGGCGTCATACCATCCAAAGCGCGACGGCATGATGCCGATGAGCGTGCGAGCGGTCCCATTGAGAACGAAAGTCTTGTTCAGGACCGATAGGTCGCCGTTGAACCGCTCCTTCCAGGTTTTGTAGCGCAGGACGAAAACCGGCGGCGCTCCCGGCGCATAGTCAGCCGGCCGCGCCACGCGCCCGTGCAGCGCCGGCAGGCCGAAGAACTCGAACGTGCCCGGCGAGACGTGAGCACCGTTGAGTTGTTCGGTGCCTTTGTCATGCCTGTAGAGCACCAGGTCTTCTTTGGCGGCGGTGAGTCCATCGAAAACATGATTGTTTTCGGCGAATTGCAGAACTTCGGTGGCGGTATATCCCTGCCGTCCTTCGTCCTGGGCTTGCTGCGCGGCGTGAATTCGCGGAAAAACCATCCGCGCCGCTCCCTGGTAGGGGAATGGCGCCAGCAGCACATTGTCAATCACGCTGAAAATGGCCGTAGCCGCGCCAATTCCAAGTGCCAGCGTGGCGATGGAGACTGCGGCAAATCCGCGTGCTTTCCAGAGTGTGCGCAGCGAGTACCGTAAGTCGTGCCACACTTCCTCGATCAGCGGAAACCTCTGCAAATCTCTGCGGTCTTCCTGCAGCAACGTGGTGTTGCCAAACTGCCGCCGCGCGGCCGCCACGGCTTCTTCCCCCGACATGCCCTGCGCCATGTTTCTCTCGGTGAGCAGCTGCAAGTGTTGCTGCACTTCGGCATTGAGATCGTCCTCAGACGGGGAACGGCGAAGGAAACCGCTTAGCCTGGCGGTAAAAAGGCGTAGCCTGAGTTCCCAGTTTGTTCTCATGGTTATTGTTCCCCTGCGAGCCGCAACACCCGGCCAATCACACCGGAAATCCGCTCCCAGCTTTCCGTTTCCAGCTCGAGCTGTTTCTGTCCACGCCTGGTGATGGAATAAAACTTCGCCTTGCGGTTGTTCTCCGATGTTCCCCATTCCGCTGCAATACATCCCTGCTGTTGCAG
>DASSQB010000248.1:0-2333 GCA_035702725.1 Terriglobales bacterium
CCAGTCCTGGCTGGACCGGGTTTATTCCGATTTCACCACCAAGGCGGCCGATGGCCGGCATATGCCCAAAGACAAGCTGCTGCAAATCGCCAAGGGCCGCATCTGGTCCGGCTCTGATGCTAAGAATCTGGGCCTGGTGGATGAGGTGGGCGGCTTGGGCGAAGCGCTCAGCCTCGTGAAAAAGGCGATTGGCGTCTCGCCCACTGAAGACGTCAAAATTGTGCTCTTCCCGCGCGGCAAGAGCCTGCTGCAATCCCTCGTGTCCGGAAGCCCCGACAACAGCGAACAGGAAGGCGCCAGCACCGAGACTCGTGTCGGCATTCTGGAAACGGTGCAGCCCTTCCTTAAGCAGTTGCAGACCCTCGGCGTCGGCAAGAACGGTATTTTACGAATGCCGGTGGTGAGCACGGAATAGTGTCGAGCTTCGAACACTCAGTCGCACAAACCTCAGGATGACAAACGAGATGCACTGGCTGAATGCTGAGTGCTGATTGCTGAGTGCTCCCGGCCAGGTGGGAACTGCTATCCGCCCGCTTTCAGCCCCCACCTCTCCCACAGCACCTTCAGCACTTCCTGGATCTGGTGGTCCCACTCCGGCCACTCGTGTATCCCCGGACGCTCGCGATATTCGTGAGGAATCTTTTTCTCCTGCAGCAGCCGGGAAAAATCGCGGCTCTGCTGCAGCAGGTGGTCTTCGGTTCCGCAATCCAGGTAAATGAACGGCAGTTCCGCCACCGGCACATTAATAAGCTGCTTCAAGTCGTATTCTTTGCGCTGCGGCGAGCCCGCCGGTCCGAAGGCCGACACGATGGATTGGCGAATCCAGTCAGGCATGTCTGGGCCCATGTTCTCCGGCGTCCAATCGCTTACCGCCAGCGCCCCGCTCATGGAGGCGGCAAAGGAGAACAGGTCGCGGTGCCTCAGTCCTAGCATCAAAGCGCCATAGCCTCCCATGGACAGCCCCGCCGTGGCCTCCCTGCCCTGCTGCTGCAGCGTGCGATAGTGGCTGTCCACATATGGCATCACTTCCTTCGTGATGTAGTCTTCCCAGCGGCTGTTCGGCACAGTGCCGTTCACGTACCAGCCCTTGTCGCCCTCCGGCATGACGATGATCAGCTGATATGGCCGCGTGTACTCCACCAGGTTGGTGTTCGTCACCCACGTGTCGTAGTGGTCGCCAATGCCGTGCAGCAGGTAGAGCACCGGGTAGCGCCGCACGCTGTTCTCGTAGCCTGCCGGCAGGATCACGTTAAACGGGGCTCGCCGCTGCAGCGCCTGGCTGTCAAAAGGCACTGTGGTGACGCTGGGATTCGCCTGCCCCCACCCAAGGCACGAGAACAACAGCGGGAAGATAATGATCGTAATGCGATGCATGATGTCGCGCGCCATTATAACTTTTAGCTCTCAGCCAGCATTTGGCAACAATCGGCAGTTTGCCTGTGACGCTTTGGCCCCCAACAACACAGGTTCAGCAGCTTGCCGAAGGGACCTTGTTTGTTGTGCCGTACTTAAGCGGAGCTTCCTTAACGGCTAATTCCTGCCGTTCGCCGGCTGAATGCTGATTGCTGACTGCTGAGTGCTTCCCCTGCCTGCAGCACGATTGAGGTTATCGTGAGTTGGAGCCAACGTGGAAGCGCCCGGCTTCAGCCGGGCGAACAGAACCCCGTTAGGATCGGGGCTTTAGCCCCCGGTTTTTCTCTGTGCCTCTTTGTCTCTGTGCCTCTGTGCTGATTTATTCCGTTGCCGCGGCCACACCCTTGAAGTGCGGCAGCACCGCTTCGCCGAACAGCTTGGCCTGACCCTCGCGGTCCTCGCCCCATAGTTCCAGCATGATGTGCGTGCAGCCCGCCTCGCGATACTGTTCGATCGCCTTGATGCAATCCTCGGGCGTGCCCGCTATCGGGCACACCTTGCGCAGGATTTCTTCAGTAACGGCCCGGGCCGCCGCCTTTCGCCCCCAACGCTCCATGGCGTCCGCGATGGGTTGAATTTCTTCGAACGTCAGCCCCGCGTTCTGCAGGATCATGTCCGCGGAGCCGCGAATGTTCTGCACCTTGTTGGCCAGGTACATGGCCGCCATCTCCCGCGCCCCTTCCCTACCCTTCTGACGGTCCTTAGCGATGCTGCCCACCACCACCGAACCCAGTTCCAGCGTCGCCACGTCGCGCCCGGCCTTTTTCGCACCTTCTTCCAGGTTCTGGCGCGAGTAGCGCACGAATCCCGGAGTCGTGATGCTTGCCGTCAGCAGGCCGTCGTAGTGCGTGCCCGCAAGCCGCTGCAGCACCGGCCCGGTCGCGCCTATGAAAGTTGGCGGCATCCAGCGCGGCGTATCC
>DASSQB010000249.1:0-3759 GCA_035702725.1 Terriglobales bacterium
GAGGGGAATTCGATAACGGTTTCTTTCTGTTTGGCAGGGGCTTCCTGAGCCTGAGGACGGGGGGCAGGCTGCGAGGGACGAGCTGCCGCCTCGGAAGGCTGCGGCTGACGGGCGCCGCCATCGGCTTGGGGAGCGGGCTTGGGCGGCTGCGAAGGCGCGGGGGCCGCGGCGCGCGGCGTTTCCGCCTTGGGCGGAGCGGCGGCAGGAGCAGGAGCAGCTGAGGCTGCGCCAGCGCCATCGGCATCTATTACGCCTACCACCGTGTTGACCTGCACCGTAGTGCCTTCGGGAACTTTGATCTCCTTCAGCACGCCGGCTGAGGGGGCGGGAATTTCCGCGTCCACCTTATCAGTGGAGATTTCAAACAGCGGTTCGTCGCGCTGCACCTTCTCGCCGGGCTTCTTCAGCCACTTGGTGATGGTGCCTTCAAAAATAGACTCCCCCATCTGGGGCATGATGACGTCAGTCGGCATAGGTCCCTTTCGCAGGTGAGCTAGACAGAATGTTCACTGTATCGCCAAACGACAATTATAAAAGATGCGGGGCCGGGAGCGGAGCTTCGCTCCGCCTGCACGGGGCGAAGCCCCGTGCCCACACATGCACAGAAGATGCGGGCCAGGAGCGGAGCTTCGCTCCGCCTGCACGGGGCGAAGCCCCGTGCCCACACGTGCAATGCCATTACGACGTCCGGGCGAAGCCCCGTGCCTACACGCCAGTTCGCGGGTCTTGTAGGGGCCACCCAGCTTCTTGCCGGTTGTCTTGGAGAGCAGCACGTAGCCTTTGGGAGTCTTACGGATCATGAGAAGTAAGATGCCGAGCAGGCGGGAAATGCCGCCGAAGGGCTGCTTGCGAGAAAGCTAGTGGGAGTGTTCGGCGGGGTGGTCGTGGGCGGAGGTAGGAACGACGCAGCCGTGGGCGACGTCGCAGACTACGTGCTCGAACTGGATGGTGGTGTGGTCAATGCGGAAGTGGTCGCGCAACTTCTCTTTGACGTCGCGCAGGATGCGCTCGCTGGCGGAAGGGGGAATGTCGGCGATGCTGATGTGGCAGGAGAGGGCGTGGCTATCGGAGCCGATGCTCCACACGTGCAGGTCGTGAACGTCGTTTACGCCTTCGATGGCGGCGATGGCGGCGGTGATATGTTCCAGTTCCATGCCGCGCGGGGTGCCTTCCAGCAGGATGTTGAGGCTTTCGCGCACGATGCCGAAAGCGGACCAGAGGATGAGAGCGCCAATGCCGAAGGAGAGGGCGGAGTCAATCCAGACATAGCCAGTGACGAGGATAGCGGCGCCACCGCCGATGACGGCGGCGGTAGAGAGGGTGTCGCCAAACATGTGCAGGAAGGCGCTGCGGATGTTGAGGTCCTGGCGGCTGCGGTAGAGCAGCCAGGAGATGACGCCGTTCATGAGGACGCCGAGGGCGGCGACCCAGATCATGACACCGGCATGAATGGGGTGCGGCGCGAGCAGGCGGTGGAAGGCTTCATAAAAAATGATGAAAGAAATGACGACGAGGCCGATGGCATTCAGAAAAGCTGCCAGCACGCCGGCGCGGGAGTAGCCGTAGGTCTTGGTAGGGCTGGGCGGGCGCTGCTGCAAGTAGACGGCGCCGAGGGAGAGCAGCAGGGCCAGGAAGTCAGAAGCGTTGTGGCCGGCTTCAGAAAGCAGGGCCAAGCTGTGCGCCTTAATCCCGGCTACGACCAGAAGGACGACGTAGGCGAGAGTAATGCCGAGGGAGATGCGCAGCACGCGGGAGGGTTCATGGCCGTGGGCGTGGCCGGCATGCGCGTGCATAGGAACAGTTTAATTTGAGCAACACGTCGGTTCAATAGCACTGCTTGGGAGGAATTGACGATTTTGGAATGAAGATTGATGAATGAAGAGGTGCTTTTAACTTGTTAAAACACAAGGTCCTTCGACTCGCGTTCATTTCACTTCGTTCAACTCGCGCTCGCTCAGGATGACAGAGGTGTGAGGAACTCTGGGCGGCACGGAAGCAGAGTGGCTCCACGGGGGCGGGCAAACCCCCGAGGCGATGGAGCACCTAACACAAGAGCCAAACAATTAATGGCCGAAGCTACGCTGGCGTTCCCTTCGTCGCGAGCAGAGACTCGCAAATCGCCAACAACTTGAGGAGAAAGGGTGTATGAAAAAACATTCGTTGCTGTTAACCCTGGGGCTGGCATTAGCCACGACCTACGGCCTGTCGCAGACGGGCCAGGCGGGGTCGCAGGCGGGACAGTATCCGTCGAGCCAGTCGCCCACCACACAACAGCCAAGCACGCAGGCGCCTACAACGGCGCCGGATCAGGGCCAGACCACGGCACCTGATCAGACACAGAGCCCGGCGAGTTCAGCCACGGCTCCAGACAATGACGCGCTGGCGCAGCAGGTGCAGCAGAAGCTTTCCACCGAGCCGGCGCTGAAGAACGTGCAGGTAGAAGCTAAGAAGGGCGTAGTCACGCTGAGTGGCTCCGTAGCTTCCAAAGCCGACCGCAAGCAGGCGGAAGAACTGGCCAAGTCGGTGCCGGGCGTGAAGAAGGTACATGCCAAGCTGAAAGTGAGCCCCAACGCCGCTGGCACGACTTCAGGAGCAGCTGAAATGCCGGCGCCGAGCGCGGCGGGCATGAACTCCCGGACCCAGCAGAGCCCGGGAACGGCACAGACTGAGCCGGGCCAGACCCAGCCAGGCATGACGCAGCAGGGAGTACAAACACCTAACAACCAGATGGGCACGGCACAGAGCGCGACACAGATCCAGTCTGACATTCAGAATGCGTTGCAGCAGCAGGGCACGCTTTCTGGAACGAACATCCAGACCAACGTGACGGATACGGACGTGGAGCTGACGGGCACGGTGGCCACGCCGGACCAGAAGCAGACGGCCGAGCGCATAGCCGGTTCGTATGCCGGGAGCCGCCGGGTGGTGAACCACATTACGGTAAGCTCACTGAACGGGCAGACGGGCACTTCGGGTGCGCCGGCTACGACGCAGCCTCAGACCACTCCCGGCCAGGGCAGCGTAAATCCGCAGGTGCCGCCGCGGCAGACAGCTCCGCCACAGCAAAACCCGCAAAATCCGCCTATGTCGGAGAACCCGCCACAACCGCAGCTGTAGTTCAGCTTTTGTGAGAAAAGGCGGCCCGAAAGGGCCGTCTTTTTTGTTGCGCAAGTTGGAGGGCGAGCTGCGCTCGCCCGCACGGGGCAGAGCCCCGTGCCCACACGGATATATGAGTTCCGAGAAATGGGTGTCAGGCGAGGAGGCGGGCAGCCTCCTTGGCGTTGGAGGCGAGCTGCGCTCGCCCGCACGGGGCAGAGCCCCGTGCCCACACGGATACTATGAGTTCCGAGAAATTGGCGTCAGGCGAGGAGGCGGGCAGCGTCCTTGGCGTAATAAGTCAGGATGATGTCGGCGCCGGCGCGGCGAATGGAGGTGAGCGATTCCATCATGACGCGCTCACGGTCAATCCAGTGGTTGCGGGCGGCGGCTTCAATCATGGCGTATTCGCCAGAAACCTGGTAGGCGGCCAGGGGCAGGTCGAAACGGGCGCGGGCAGCGGCGATGACGTCAAGGTAGGGCAGAGCGGGCTTGACCATGATCATGTCCGCGCCTTCCTCGAGGTCGAGCTCGATTTCGCGCATGGCTTCGCGGAGGTTGGCCGGGTCCATCTGGTAGCTGCGGCGGTCGCCGAACTGCGGCGTGGAGTCAGCAGCTTCGCGGAAGGGGCCGTAGAAGCCGGAAGCAAATTTGGCGGCATAG